>DATASU010000233.1:0-11688 GCA_036269095.1 Solirubrobacteraceae bacterium | reverse complement strand
CAACCGGATCGCGCGCACGGCGGAGAAGCTGCGGCGCGGCACACGGCTGCCACTGAAGGTATTGCTGCCCACGACGGCCGCGCTCGGCGCCGGCGGAGCGCTGGCGGCGGCAGCGATCCCGGGGTCGAACGGTGTGATCACAGCCTGCTACAGCACGTTGCCGGTCGTCATGGGCGAAGGCTATGTCGATGACGCCGCCCAATACGAGATTCCCGTCTACGGGAACGTGCGAGTCATCGATCCAAGCGCTACTCCAGAAACGACCACGACAGACTGGAACCAGGAGTCGATATCTCCTGTCCCTGTCTACAACAGCTCGTGTGCTCCCTGGGAGCAGACCGTCACCTGGAACCAGCAGGGGCCGGCCGGCCCGCAGGGGCCGGCGGGCAAGGACGGAACCAACGGCCAGAACGGAAGCATCGAGGGTGCCGCGACCTTCGAGATCGACGCCAGCGGAAGCACCGAGCTGTTCGCCAAGCTCGCCGATATCTCGGGGACGGCCAAGGTCGAGGGCCAGAGCGGACTGATCTCGTTGCAGTCGCTGGCCTTCGGAGCCGAGAGCCCGGTGGTCGTCGGCACCGGCCAGGGATCGAAACAGACCGTGCAGACCTTCGAGTTCACCAAGAAGGTCGACAAGACCAGCACTCAGCTGTTCACCGACCTGCAGGACGGCAAGGCGATCACCAAGATGCAGGTCGAGGCCGACCATGCCACCAAGAAGGGCGCCACCGAGGACGCCACCTACACCTTCACCGACGTCAAGCTCAAGAGCATCACGCAGAAGGGCGGCAAGGAGACGGTCATCGGCGTGTTCACGAAGATGCAGAGCAGCATCGGCTCGGGCAGCAGCAAGGTCCAGACCTCGCTCAACCCCGGAGGCGGAGCGTCCTGGGACCTGACCCAGAGCAAGGCGTCCTGACCGACCGCGGCGATCCCCCCGCGGCCGTCCCCGGCGCCTACGACGAGCTCGCCTATCCGGGCTACGTCTATCCGCGGACGCATCCGGGGCAGCTCGAGGTGCTGGGACGCCTGTTCGGACTCAATCCGGCTCGGGCGGGAGCCTGCCGGGCGCTCGAGGTCGGCTGCGGCGACGGGGTCAACGTGCTGGCGATCGCGCAGACACTGCCCGGGGCGCGGGTGGTCGGGGTCGATCGCGCCGCGTCCGCGATCGACCGGGGCCGTGCCCAGCGGGGCACGGCCGGCCTCGACAACGCCGAGCTGCTGGTCGGGGACCTGTCGGATCCCGGGCTCGCGACGCAGCTGGGTGAGTTCGATTATGTGATCGCCCATGGTGTCTTCTCGTGGGTTCCGCCCGCTGTCCGGGCGGCGCTGCTCGAGCTGATCAAGCGGGTGCTCGCCCCGCACGGGATCGCGTACGTGAGCTACAACGCCTATCCCGGCTCCTACCTGCGAGACATGGCGCGCGACATCCTCGAGTTTCACCTGCGCGGGGTCTCGGGTGCTGCGCAGCGGTTGGCCCGCGCACACGAGCTGATGCACGCGATCGTCTCGACTGATAACCACAGCCCGTACTCACGCGTCCTGCGTGAGCAGCTGCAGCGGATGCTCGACGCCTCCGATGCGCTGCTGTACCACGACGAGCTGGCCGAGATCAGCACGCCGTTCTACTTCCACGAGTTCATCGAGCGCGCCGCCAGCCGCGGGCTGCAATTCCTGTCCGAGGCCGATCTCTCCGACAGCCAGTTGCGCGACGTGCCGGCTGCGACCGCGGATCTGATCGCGGGGCTGCCGGCCGATGTGATCGTGCGCGAGCAGTACCTCGACTTCTTCCGCAACCGCATGTTCCGTCAGACGCTGCTGGTGCACAACGAGCTGGTGGTTTCTCGACGGCTCGACGACATGGCGACCGAGCAGGTCTGGATCTCCTCATCGGCACAGCGAACCGATGCGGGCTTTGCCGTCGACGGCGCCAGCGTCGAGACCAACGATCCGCTGGTGGTGGCCGCGCTGTCCGAGCTGATCGAGACGTACCCGGGCGCGCTCGAGTTCGAGCAGCTGCTGACGCGCGCACGGGAACGCTGCGATCCTCCCGACACGCCCGAACAGCTGCGCGCGCGCCTGCGCGAGCTGCTGCTCGAGCTGTATCTCGTGCATGTGGTGCGCCTCGATGGGGCCGCGCCGCGACTGGCGGCGCGTGCGGGGTCGCAGCCGCTGGCGAGCGGACTGGCCCGCGCTCAGTGCCTTGGCGGGCTGACCGTGGTGAGCACGCTGCTGCCGACCAATCACGCACTGCCCGACGCAACCGAGCAGCAACTGGTCGCGCTCGCCGACGGAACCCGCAGCACCAACGAGCTTGCAGAGGCACTCGGGCTGAGCGAGAACGCGCTCAGCGAACGGCTCGACCGGATCGCGGGCGCCGGACTACTGCTCGGGTGAGCGCGGCGGGCCGAGCGCGGCCAGCGCGTCTTCAGCGTCGGCGTAGTGGACCATCTCCACGGCCCTCCCGTCGCGAAACAGCGTGAGGTTGGCCGTGCGCCGCGGCTGCGGGTCCTCGTCGGTCGCAGCAGACTGCAGGATCACGGCGACGCGATCCCCCGCCGCGACGACATCGACGAGCTCGGGAACCGGTCCCGCCTCGCGATCGCCGCGGTCGCGCAACCAGGCGAGCACCTGCCCGCGGTTCTGACAGCCGTCGGCGACGTGACCGCCGTGCCACTTCACCTCGGGATCGAGGAACTCGGAGATCGCGTCGAAGTCGCCGCGCGCGATCGCCGCGAAGCCCTGCCTGGCGATGTCTGCATTGCTCGTCACGGTGCTGTCACTCTGCGGCTGCGGCCACCCGGGCCGGCGCAACCAGAGCTTCCTGCAGACGCCGGGCGGCGTCAAGGTGATCGCCCGTCCAGATCACGCGTACCCCGGTGGCGTTGGCGTGACCGTCGCCGTCCTGGAGGTCCGCGGCGACGGCGTCGATCAGGCGGCCGTCGGCAATCTCGTCGGCCGGCAGCGGCTCGGGCACGTCGGCTGCGCCCGTGAGGCTGGCGGCAAAGTGCCCAAACCATGTGGTGAGGTGGTCGGCTGAGGCGACGAGCTCCTGGCGCGCGGCAGCGCGGTCACCGTCGGTCGCGGGAACCACGGCGTCGCTTGACCAGAGGTCGATCACGGCATCGGCCGCGAGTCTCAGCCCGGCCACGCCGGTGACGAGCGCGGTGACCTCGGCGAGTGGAACCTTCTTCGGGCCACGCTCGGCCAGATAGCCGCGGAAGGTGTCATCGAGTCGCCGCGCCGACGCCGCGGCCTCGACCCCGAGCGGGCGCGCAGGCCGCGTCTGCACGCTGCTGGTGTCGCAGCAGGAGACCGCGTGCGCGACCGCGTCCGCGAGGTAGCCACTCGCGTCGACGTACGCGCGCCCGAGCGCACGGCTGAGCTCATTGGTCGCGCCTCGCGGCCAGAACAGCAAGCCCATCAGCAGGCTCACGCCGCCGCCGAGGGCGACGTCCTCGATCCGCACGAGCCCGATCTGCCAGCCGACCGGGAGCAGCAGGTTGAAGAGCACCAGCAGTGTCAAGGTGAACGCCGCCTGCCCGGCGAGGAACGAGATCGTCGCGGGCGCCAGGCCGGCGAAGAGGATGACGAACGGCAGCACGATCCAGAGCATCGTCGTGTTGGTGCCGATCAGCGCCACCAGCGCGCCGCCGACGACGAACCCGAGCGTCGTCCCGATCAGGGCCCGCGCGACGTTCTGCCCGGTGCTGAGCGCATTGGAGCGCAGTACCGAGAGTGCGCCAAACACGACCCAGAAGCCATGCTGCACCGAGGTCAGGTCGGCGACGAGCACCGCCAGCGCAAGGCCGGTGGCACCGCGCAGGCTGTTGTGCAGCCACGATGAACTCGATTCGGCGTGGGCGAGCGCGCGCTCGCGCGCCGAGCTCAGCGGCCCGCTGAACCCCGAGGGCTGGCGTCCGAGCACGCGCTGCAGCCAGCTGCGGCGCGCGGCTGCGGCGGCGTAGTCGACGTTGGCGGCGATCTGCTCGGTGATGTAGGCGAGCTCCTGCGTGCGGAAGCTGGGGTCGAGCGCCGAGACCATCGTCAGCACCGCGGTGCCGCCCTCGCGCGGCTGCGCGACGGGCACGCTGGTGGCATGCGCCTCGAGCGCGTGCAGCGCATCGCGCAGCTGCCCGCGGGCCGCGCCGAGCTCGGTGACCGCCGCCTGCAGGCCGCCGGCACCCGGGTCGAGCGCCGCGGCCGAGCGTTCGAGCACATCGGCCGCCGCGAGCTTGACCTCACAGATCGAGCGATCGACCGGCACCGTGCGGCGCCTGAGTCGCGAGCGCAACACGGCGCCGCTCAGCCAGCGCAGCTCGTCGACCAGCCTGATCTCGGCCCGCGCCCGGGTGCTCAACCCGGTCGGCCGGTAGGGGGTGCCGAGGAACAGCTTGTCGAGCGCGCCGACGGCCGCATCGGCCTGCGCGCGGGCCTGCTCGGCGGCGAGCTCGAGCTCGTCGGTGTAGCCGTCGAGCACCCAGGCGATCTCGGCTCGGATCCGCGCCGCCAGTGCCCGGCAGGCCGCGATCGCCCGCTGCTCGACCGGGTAGGCGACGGGCGAGGGCCACAGAATCGTGATCGCAAACAGCGAGACCGCTGCCGAGATGCCCCAGCCGGCGGCCCGCTCGGGGATCTGCGAAACCGGACCGGGGGTCGCGACCGGCAGCACGAAGGCGAGCAGCAACGGTGTGGTGGCGCTCGCGATCACCGAGCTGACAACGGCACTGAAGAGCACGGCGAAGGCGATCAGGAACATGCAGATGACCGCCAGCGCCGTCACGTTCGACACCAGCGTTCCGAGGCAGATCATCACCACGCATGCCAGCCCGAGCAGCGCCTGAGAGCGCAGCCGGTCGACCAGGCTGCCACTGAAATCGACCATCAGCAGCATCGCGAACGCGCCGAACACGAGGAAGAAGGCCATCTCCGGGTTGTCGATCACCTTCGTACCGAGCGCCAGCAGCGCCGGCATCAGGATCGCGGAGCGCCCGGCGCGCCGCGTCGCGCCGTAGTTGAGATCGTGCGCGCGGAGCCAGTCGGCCAGCCGTCGCGGATTGAGTTGTGACGGGGCTTCAGTGGACAGGATTCCAATCTAACCAAGCCGTCAAGCACGCGGCGGCCGACCAGAGCGGGCGCGATCCTCGTAACCTCGCGCGTTACGGATGACGCACGAAAACGGAGGATCCCATGCCTGAGCCGCGTCAGCGGCCGCCACGTCGCAACGTGGTGGTCGATTCGGTTACCCAGGTCACGCCACGGCTACGGCGGGTCGTAGCCAGCGGCGAACTCAACGAATGGGACCCCGCCAAGCCCGGCGCCCATTTCAAGGTCTTCGTCCCGCAGCCAGATGCGGAGCCGGCGATGCGCACCTACACGGTGAGGAAGTTCAAGCCCGGTGCGCTGACGATCGACTTCGCGGAGCACAGCGACGGTCCGGCGACGGCGTGGGCGCAGGGCGCCGAGGCTGGCTCCGAGTTCCAGATCTCGGGGATGGCGCGTTCCGGCTTCGTGCCCGACCCCGACAGCCAGTGGTGTGTGTTCCTCGCCGACCACGCGGCGTTGCCGGCGGTCGCCGCGATCCTCGAGTCGCTGCCACACGGACTCCGGACGCTCGTGATCGTCGAGCTTCAGGATCCCCAGGACGCGCTGCAGCTCGAGTCAGACGCCGAGCTCGAGATTCGCTGGCTGACCGAGACCGGCGCGCCCTGTGAGCAGCTGATCGCCGCCGCCCGCGAGCTCACGCTGCCCGACGGCAGCGGCGAGGTCTGGGTCGGCTGCGAGGCCGGCCAGATGCGCCAGATCCGCGCGCACATGCTCGGCGAACTGCAGATCGGTCCGCGTTCGCTGCACACCCGCGCCTACTGGAAGCACGACGTCTCCAACCACTCCGATCACGACACCGGCGAGGACGACTAGCCGCGAGCGAGCGCGACATGCAGCAGGCGCCCAGGACTGGCGTCCGTGGCTGCCCAGAGCGTGTCCGGGGACGAGCTCGCGAGGAACGCATTGATCCGCGGCGTCTTCAGTGAGCTGAGCGAGCCGCTGCTGCTGACCCGGTAGATGCGGCCGTGGGCGAGATCACCGAGGTACAGAGCACCGTCGAGGTAGACGGCGCCGGCGATCGCCGGCGTGTGCACCTCGTGCAGCACGCGGTCGCGGCGAGGGTCGAGGATCGCAACCGTGCTTCGGTTGACGGTGTCATCGACGCTGCCGACCGCCCAGACGAGCCCGCCACCGCTGATCACCGCATCGATCGCCGCGCGCCAGCCGGCCTGTTCGATCGCCTGGAGCTTCAGGCGCCGCGTGCCTGGCGTCAGCAGTCCGACGCCGTCAAGATCCTCGGCGACCCAGGTGCCGTACCGGTCGGTGGTCGTGGCGTTGGCCTCACTCGGCGTCCTCACCATGCGCACAAGTCGAGCGGTGCGAGCGTCGATCTGTGCGATCCAGCCGCGTGCCGTCGAGACCCATACGTAGCCGTCGGCGAAGCTCATGCTCGCTGGCAGGAACTCGCGGTCGTGACCCGCGATCGGCTTGCGCAAGCGCAGGTCGATCCGCGCGGTAATGCGCCCGTTCGCCGGATCGATCCGTGTGATCTCGCCGCTGACGAAGTGTGCGACCCAGATGCTGCGCCCCGCGATGGTGAACGCAATCGCGTTGAGCAGCGGCAGCCGACGGATCACGGCGCCGGTGCTCGCGCGGACTGCGACGAGCTGCTCACGGTCCAGACCGGTATCGCCGGCGCCGCAGAGCTGAACGCAGGTGAGTGCCCACACCCGCGTGGCCGACGCCTGCAGCTCGCCCAGGTAACCACCGATGCGGGTCGTATCGACACGGATCGGCGGCGGCGATGACTGCAGGCCACCCGCCGAGCGTTGAGTCAGCAGGCCGGTCGTCACCGTCGCCAGTGCGACGAGCAAAAGCGCCCTGCGCTTGAGCCGACGGTGCTGCCGACGTCGCGCATCTCGGATCACGGCCCAGCTGGGCACGCGCGTCATGGCTCCGGTAGGCATTATGGAACTAGTATTGCTAGCGCCATTTTATTTGTCAATACGCAGTCCCGCAAAGCCATGCGCAATTGCCCGCAGCATGCCGCTGCTCATTACGCACCCAGATCCGGTCGGATGAACCGATCTCAGGGGGACAGACATGGAGTCAAAGGCCCCAGGCGTCAGTAGCCCGGTCTCCGCCGCGCTCGCGCGGCGGAGACTGCAGTTTTTGCAGTCTGAGCTTTCGCCGCGGTCCCTAACCGCGGATCGATGTACCGTCTCGGCCGGTGACTCCCAACGGCGACATCAGCGACGCGGGTCCCGAGTCAGCCGTCGTCGACGGCTGCCGCGTGCTCGGCACCCAGGACGTCGGCGACCCTGTTTGGGGGCACGTGTCACTGCGCGATCCCGATGGCCGCGGCGCCTGGATCAAAGCGGGACCACTCGGGTTTGACGAGGTCGGCGCCGACGACGTAGTGCTGATCGACTTCGACGGCAACGTGCTGGCGGGCAAGCATCGCGTGCCGCTCGAGTATCCGCTGCACACCGAGGTCCTGCGCCTGCGCGGCGACGTCAACAGCGTCGTGCACACGCATCCCCCGTACTCGATCGCGCTCGGCGCCAGCGGCCGGCAGCTGCAGGTCTTCTCCAATGCCGCCGGCCCGTTCGCCGGCGGCGTACCGCGCTACACGCGCGCGGTCGGCCTGATCGACAGCGCCGAGCTCGGCGCCGAGCTGGCGGACTGCCTCGGCGGCGCCGCGGCCGCGCTGATGACCGGCCACGGGGTTGTCACCGCGGGCGCAAGCGTGGGCGCCGCCGTCACCACCGCGGTGCTGCTCGAGCGCGCCTGCCATCTGCAGCTGACGGTCGTCGCGGCGGGCGGTCTCGACCCCAGCCTGGCGGAGCCCGGGGACCGCTACCGGCACACGACCTCCGAGCAATACCTGCTGCGCACCTGGGAGTACCTGCTGCGCACCGCGGGAAGGTCCGCATGACGGCCGGAGGCGATCGACGCGTCGCGCTCTGGGTCGGCTGCTACACCAGCGACATGAAGGGCAGCGGCACCGGGATCCTGGCGCTGGCCTTGGACGGCGACGGCGGTTACGAGCCGCTCGGACCGGCGACGCCGGTCGCCTCACCGTCGTTCCTGGCACTGCACCCGTCACAGCCGGTGCTCTACGCCGTGAGCGAGGGCGCAGAGCTGGTCCACGCCTACCGCTTCAACGAGTCCGGCGCCCTGACCGAGCTCGGCCCGGCCGGAACCGCGAGCGAGCTCGTCTGTCACGTCGCGGTCGCCCCCGACGGTGCGTTCCTGGTCGTGTCGTGCTGGGGCGACGGGGCGGTGCTGCTGTTCGAGCTCGCAGACGACGGGTCGCTCGGCAGGCGCCATGCCGCCCCCGCCTCCGCGGATCCGTACGGCGAGGCGCGGCAGAGCCGGGCGCACTCGTGCCTGATGCTCGGCGGCGGGCGCATGGTGACCACGGACATGGGCCACGATCTTCTGCGCTGCTGGCGGTTCACAGATGCTCACGGGCTCGAGGCGCAGGGCAGCGTGGCACTGCCGCACGGATGCGGCCCGCGACACTTCGCGCAGAGCTCCGCCGGTGTCGTCTACGTCAACACCGAATACTCGGGTGAGGTGCTGATGCTCACCCAGTCCGGCGGCGCCGGCCCCTGGTTCGAGCTTCGCGGCAGCTTCCCGGTATCCGCCGGCGGTATGCGCCCCGGTGACGCCGCGGCCGAGATCTGCCTCGATCAAGCCGAGCAGCACCTCTACATCGGGGTGCGCGGCTCCGACGTCATCTGCCGGCTCGCGCTCGACGCCGACGGAGCCCCTTCGGCGCTCGATGAGATCGCGTTACCGGGCGCCTGGCCGCGGCACCACTGCTTCGAAGGGGACCGGCTCGTGGTGGCGCTCGAGCACTCGCACGCACTCGCGGGCTTCGGGCTCGATGCGGGTGGCAACCCGGAGCAGCCGCCGCGGCTGCTCAGCAGCGGCTCACCCACCTGCGTGCTGCCGAATCGCTCAGGCCAGTGAGCCGATGACCTGCGCGTGCTCGCGCATCGTCTCATCGCCGTTCTGACCGGGCTGACGTCCGAAGCCGCAGTACATCGCGACGCCGAAGTCCGGGAGATAGCGCGAGGCGGTCTGGTGCCGACGGCGAAGCCCCGGCGAGCCGTCGAGCGGAAGCACGATTCCGAGGAACACGCGCGCCGTGCGCGGCTCGAGATCGACCAGCGGGCGGAAGAAATTCCTGTCCTCGCTGCGCAGGTAGCGCGGTCCGGCGAGGTGCAGCCAGTCGACCGTGCGACCCGACTCGGCGACGGCGAAGTTGGCCATGCGCACGAGCGCCTGGTAGTCGCGCGCCTCGTACATCGGCCACTCGGGGAAGGTCCCGTAACAGAGGTGGTAGCCAACCAGCGTCTGCTCGGGGATCAGCCGCGCGAGCCGCGTCACCGGTCCGGCGAAGCGCTCCCATGCGCCCTCGTTCGTCCAGGCGAGCACGCCCTCGATGTCCTGGGTCTCATACGCGCAGTCCCACTGGATCGCGAGGTCCTCCGGGGGGATCGCAGCGAACAGCCGCGGCAGCTCACGCGCGATCAGATCCTCGTAGCCGGCCTCGGCCCTGGGGTAGTCGGCGGCGAAGTCCTGCTTGAAGGCGTTCATCGCGCTGGAGGGGAAGGGTAGGCCGATCTGAAAGCGCAGATGCGCCGGGATCACGCCCGCGTCGCGCAGCTCCCTGAAGAGCCCGTAGGACTCGATCGCGACATCGATCCGCGGCCAGTCGCCGAAGCGCACGCGCTCGACGCCGTCCTTGACCGTGAAAACCGGTGTCTCGTAGGCGTGGCGCGGGAGCCCGGTCGGCGACTCGGTCTCGGAGACGACGACGATGTCGGGGCTGGGGCGGATCAGGCGCTCGCGCTCGAAGCTGACCCAGCCACCCATCGGACCGGTCTCGCCGTCGGGCAGCGCGAACACCATGTCGCCGAACAACTCGGCGCCGGCACGAAAGGCATGGTCGGCCGACTCGGCCGGCAGGCTCCCCACAAGCAGCATCCTGCTGTTGACGCGACGTTCCGCCATCGATCCTCCCCTTCGCTCATCTACGTACGCTGCCAAGGTATATGGAACGCGACGCGTATGACGCGATCATCGTCGGCGGCGGCCACAACGGACTGGTGGCGGCGACGCTGCTGGCGCGGGGCGGACGGCGCGTGGTCGTGCTCGAGAAGCTCGACCGGCTCGGTGGCGCCGCCGTCTCGGAGGCGCCATTCCCCGGGGTCGGCGTGCGGTTGTCGCGCTACTCGTACCTCGTGAGCCTGTTCCCGCGCGAACTGCTGGCCAAGCTCGGGATCGCGCTCGAGCTGCGGCGCAGGCGCGTCGCGGCCCACCCACCTAACGACGCGCCCGAGGTCTATGCGCTGACCGGTCATGTGGCGCGGGCGCTCGCGCCGACGCTGCTCGAGCCGCTGCGCTCACGTGAGCAGGTCCGCGCGCTGATCGGCGATGACGAGGCCTGGGAGGCGCTGTTCGAGCGCCCGCTGTCAGAGCTGCTCGAGCGGCTCGTGCCCGACGACCTGACGCGCGGCGTGGTCGCCACCGACGCGCTGATCGGCACCTTCGCGGCGCTCGATGACGCGGACCTGCAACAGAACCGCTGCTTCCTCTACCACGTGATCGGCAACGGCAGCGGTGACTGGGACATCCCCGTGGGTGGCATGGGCGCGCTGAGCGAGGCACTGACAGCGGTCGCCCGCGCAGCCGGGGCCGAGCTGCGCACCGGCGTCGAGGTCGTCGCAATCGACGCCGACGGAGACGGACGCGTGCGCGTGCTGACAGCGGCGGACGAGCGCCTCGACGCCGAGCACCTGCTCGCGGGTGTCGCGCCGGCGGTGCTCGCGCGGCTGCTCGGCGACCCGCAGCCGCAGCCGCCGCCCGAGGGCTCGCAGCTCAAGCTCAACATGGTGCTCAGCCGCCTGCCGCGGCTGCGGGACTCCTCGGTGCCGTCCGCGGACGCGTTCGCGGGGACCTTCCACATCAACGAGAGCTACTCGCAACTCGCCGCGGCATACGCAGAGGCGGCGGCCGGGAGCATCCCGACCGTCGTCCCCGCCGAGGCCTACTGCCACTCACTCACCGATCCCTCGATCCTCTCGCCCGGGCTGGTCGCCGCCGGCGCACAGACGCTGACGGTCTTTGCCCTGCACCTGCCGGCACGGCTGTTCGGCGCCGCCAACGCCAAGCAGGACGCGGTCGCGGCGACGCTGCGGTCGCTCAACTCCGTCCTGGCCGAGCCGATCGAGGACTGCCTGATGCTCGATGGCGATGGCCACCCGTGCCTCGAGGCACGCACAACGCTCGAGCTCGAGCACGAGCTCGGCCTGCCCGGCGGCAACATCTTCCACCGCGCGCTGAGCTGGCCGTTTGCCGAGACGCCCGAGGAGGTCGGCCGCTGGGGTGTCGAGACGCGGCGGCCGAACGTCTGGCTGTGTGGCGCCGGCGCGCGCCGCGGCGGCGGCGTCAGCGGCATCCCCGGGCACAACGCCGCGATGGCCGTGCTGGGCGCATCGCGCGCCTAGTCCGGGTCCATCGGCGCGGCCGGCGTGCGAGTCGCGTTCCCGCAGTCCGCCGCTGCGGCAGGTGCGGCGGGTAGTGTTATCCCACGATTCTCCTGAGCTTCGACAACCTCGGCGAGGC
>DATASU010000232.1:0-28100 GCA_036269095.1 Solirubrobacteraceae bacterium | reverse complement strand
CGCACGCCGGGCGACAGGATCTTCGAGAACGTGCCCGTGTAGAGCACGAAGTCGGCGTCGAGCGAGTAGAGCGTCGGAATCGGCTCGCCCTCGTAGCGCAGCAGCCCGTAGGGGTTGTCTTCGAGCACCAGCAGTTCGCGCTCACCGGCGATCTGCAGCAGCTCGCGGCGGCGCTCGAGCGACAGCGTCACGCCGCCCGGGTTGTGGAAATTGGGGATCGTGTAGATGAACTTCGGACGGCGCCCCTCGCGATCGAGTTGCGCGAGCGCCTCCCGCAACTCGTCGATCTGCATACCGTCACGATCCATCGGGACCTGGATCACGTCGGCCTCGTAGGAGCAGAACGTCGGGACCGCGCCCGGGTAGGTCGGCGCCTCGGCGATGATCACATCGCCCGGGTCGATCAGGATCTTGCAGACGAGATCGAGTGCCTGCTGGCCGCCACTGGTCGGAAGGATCGCGTCGGGGTCGACGCTCATGCCCTCGGCCTCCATCACCAGCGCGATCGCCTCGCGCACGTCGCTGAGACCCTCGGTCGGCCCGTACTGCAGCGCCTTGGCGATCGACTCGGTCGCGACGCGGCCCATCAGCTCGGTGAAGAAGCCGGGCGCGAACGTCGACGTGTCCGGCAGGCCGCCCGAGAACGAGATCACGTCGTCGCGGGCGGTGAGCGCCATCAGGTCGCGCATCGCCGAGGACTTCATCACGCGCGTGCGCTGCGCAAACAGCGCGCCGTAACGCTCGATCTCGTGTGCGGCCGATCGGGGCTTACGTGGTTGGTCGTTCACGCGTCTGCCGCTCCGACGAACGCCCGCTCGTCTATCGTCACGCTCGATCACGGTACAGCACGGTGCATCTCGCCTTCGACATATTCCAGGGCATCGGCGTTGCCGCGGCGATCGGCATCCGGCCGTTTCTGCCGAGCGTCGCCGCCGGTGCGCTCGCGGCCGCGGGCGTCGAGCTCCACTTCGGTCACAGCTCATACAGTTTTCTGCAGTCCGTGCCTTTCCTGCTGGCGATGGTCATCTGCACCGCACTGCTGGTGCTGCTCGACCGCGGTGTCTGGGCGCAGACGCTGCGCAGCCGGGCCGGGCAGGGTGCGCTGGGGCTGGTCTCGCTGGTGCTCGGCGCGCTGTTCTTCGCCGGCTCGCTGGTGCGCGATCACCATGCCGCCTGGCCGGGCTGGGTCGGAGGTGTGATCTGCGCGGCGATCGGGCTCGCGGCCGCGCGCCCGTTCCTCGCCCGCCTGCGCATGCGGCTCGACGACGCCGCCGCGGCGGTCGGACTGCCGGTGATCTCCGATGGCTCGGCGCTGCTGATCGCGGTGCTCTCGATCGTCGCGCCGCCGCTCGGCGTGATCGCACTGCTCGGCCTGCTGTGGCTGCTGTACGCGGGACGCGGCCGCGGCGACGCAAAGTACGCGGGCCTGCGCATCCTCCGCTGATGACCCGCGGCCGCGGCGTCAGGGCCTTCGGGGCGCGACGGCGATGAAGAAGCTCGTGCTGATCGTCGTCGATGCGATGAAGCCGGAGATGCTCGAGCGCGCGATCGCCGCCGGGCGCGCGCCGGCGCTGCAGCGGATCGCACAGCAGGGCGTCTACGTCAACGACGTGGTCGCGGCATTCCCGTCGGTAACGCCCGTGTGCGCGGCGACGATCACCACCGGCGTCGGGCCCGAGCAGCATCTGATCCCGAGCATGAACTGGTACCACCGGGTCGAGGAGCGCTACGTCGAGTACGGCTCGAGCTTCTCCGCCACGCGCCAGTTCGGTGTGGTGCGCTCGCTGACCGACACGATCTACCGGATGAACGCCGAGCACCTGTCGAATGACACGCCGACCGTGTTCGAGTCGCTCGATGACCTCGGCCTGCGCACCGCGGGCACGACCTACCTGATCTACCGCGGGCGTCACCAGCACGACGTCGCGCAGGAATCGGCGCTCGCGCGGCTGGTCACCTCGACCCTGTTCCGGCGCACGATCTTCGGTCCGCAGGAGCTGTTCTACGCGGACCTCTACGCCAGCCGCCGCACCGGCTGCCGCGGCCAGCTCGGACTGCCCGGCGCGCGCGACCAGCACACCGGCTGCGTCGGCTCGTATCTGGTCGAGCACGACCTGTTCGACTTCATGCTGTTCTCGCTGCCCGACAACGACGCCTGGTCGCACAAGAACGGCCCGCATGCGCAGGTCAGCTCGATCGCCGCCGCCGACCGCCAGATCGAGCGGATGATGCACGCCGGCGGCGGGCCCGAGCAGTTCCTCGAGGATCACGCCGTGGTGGTCACCTCCGACCACTCGCAGGCGCTCGTCGAGGAACGCATCCGGCTCGACCTCGCGCTGGCCGACTTTCACGTCGCGACACCGAGCGCGAGCGCCTCGATCGGCGCCGATCTGGCGCTCAGCCCGGCGCAGCGCTCGGCGATGATCTACGCGCTCGACCCCGAGCGCCGCGACGAGCTTGTGGCGGGCGCCGTCGATGCGGTGATCGAGCTGGAGGGCGTCGACCTCGCGATGTTCATTCGGGATCCGGACGCGCGGGCGCCCGAGGCGGTGATCCGCGCGCCCGGCAACGGCGAGCTGCGGTTCGCCCCCGGCGGCGAGCTCAGCGACCTGCGCGGCGAACGCTGGAGCGTCGACGGCGACCTCAGCGTGCTGGCGGCGCGGATCGAGGACGGGCGGCTGACGACACCCGACTACCCCGACGCGCTGGCACGCGTGTGGTCGGCGCTGCGCTGCGCGAACGCGGGCGACGTTCTGCTGTCGGCCGCACCGGGCTATGAGTTCGTGGATTGGGGCGGTGCCGACCACGTCGGCGGCGGCAGCCACGGCTCGCTGCACAGAACCGATTCACTCGGCGCGCTACTCTGGTGCGGCACCGGCCCCGGCTCGCGCGATGCGCGCGAGCAGTGGTCTCTACGCGACGTGACGCCGATGATTCGCGCGCACTTCGGATGATTGGCGAACCTTTCGGGAAGCTCCGGTGTTGACGCCCGATGAGCTGCAGCCTGCGTACCGAGCCCCTCAGACAACGGTCGCGCGTGCTTGCGCCAGATATCCACTTTGCAGATAGGATTGTGAAAAGTGTCTGACGAAACAGTGTCCATGCTCGAGCTACCGCCTTCCGCTCGGGCGCTGAGTCGAGTACGCAGCGCCTACCGGCGCTTCGCCTATGAGGTTCGTCACCCCGAGAACCACAAGCAGCTGATCCGGTTCCTGTGCGTGGGGGCCTCGGGATTCGCGGTCAACGTCGTCGCGTTCTTCATCCTGATCCACGCCTTCGGGTCGCCCGACAAGCTGTGGTTCGTGACCGCGGCCTTCATCGGGGCGACCAACAACTTCTTCTGGAACCGGCACTGGACCTTTGACGCCAAGCACCACCATCCGGGCTGGCAGGCTGTCAGGTTCTACCTCGTCACGGCGGTCGTGACACTCTTCGCCACCGGCGTCTTCGATCTGCTCGTGCACCAGGTCGGGCTCAGCATGAAGACAGCAGCTGACGGCATCGCTTGGATCATCGCAACGCCACTCTCTTTCGTCGTTCAGAAGCTCTGGAGCTTCAAGGCCTGAGCCGGCCGTGCCACGTCCGCCGGCCTGCTTGGCCGGCGGTCGTCTGTGCGGCGCTGTGCGCCGTGCTCTGCCTCGCGTTCACGAGCGCCTTCCCGTCGGCTGCGCTTGCCGCCGGCAACCCCCCGGGCCAGCCCGCGCCGGTCTCGGCACCGCCCGGCAGCGCGGTGCTGGTGCAGTCGATGTCGACGCCGCCGTCAGGCTTCCGCCTGACCGGCAAACAGGTGCTGGCGACGGCCAAGAAGAGCCCGGTCTACATCACCGAGCTGAAGAAGCATCCACACCTGGTGCCGTACGTCTACACGCGCGGGCTCGGTGTCTGGCAGGTCAGCCTGTTCACTCCGCCGCATCCCGCGGGCCCGGTGAACCAGATCGAGATGCTGCAGCTCTACGTCTCGGATGCGACGGACGAGGTCACGCAGGTCTGGACCGGCTACCAGGTCGCCTGGACGATGGCGCGCGGCTATCCCGGCGCGTTCGGTCGCAAGATCAACGCGGTCTACATCTGGATCCCGTTGTGCGTGCTGTTCCTGCTGCCGTTCATTCCCTGGCGCCGGCGGCCGACGCTGTGGCACCTCGACCTGCTGATGATGCTCGGCTTCTCGGTCTCGCTGGCGTTCTTCAACCAGGCCAACCTCGGCCTGTCGGTGCCGCTGGTCTACCCGTTCATGCTCTACCTGCTGGTGCGGATGCTGCTGCTGGCGTTCGGGCACGGGCGGCCGCGCGAGCCGCTGCGGGTCGTGATCCCGACGGCTTGGCTGGCGATCGCGCTGATCTTCCTGGTCGGCTTCCGGGTCGGCCTCAACGTCACCAACTCGAACGTGATCGACGTCGGCTACGCCGGTGTGATCGGTGCCGATCACATCGTCCACGGCCAGCCGATCTATGGCGACTGGTCCAAGACCAACGCGGACAACCCCGCCGGCAACACCTACGGGCCGATCAACTATTACGCCTACGTCCCGTTCCGCGAGATATTCGGCTGGAGCGGGGTCTGGGACAGCCTGCCGGCGGCGCATGCCGCGGCGATCACGTTCGATCTGCTGACGATGCTCGGGCTGCTGGTGCTCGGCTGGAGCCTGCGCGGGCCGACAGAGGGTGTCGTGCTCGCGTACCTGTGGGCGGCGTACCCGTTCACCTCGTTCGACCTGATGTCCAACTCCAACGACGCGCTGGTGGCGCTGCTGATCGTGGCCGCGCTGGTCGGGATCCGCTTTGCCGCGGTGCGCGGCGTGATGGGCGCGTTCGCGGGGCTGACCAAATTCGCGCCGCTGGGCCTGGCGCCGCTGCTCGCCCGTGGTGTCGGACCGTGGCCACCCAGGCGCCGCAGCACGATCGTGTTCGTGATCGCCTACCTGCTCGCGATCGCGGCGGCGCTGGTCCCGGTGATCAGCTCCGGGGACTTCCACTCGTTCTGGGAGCACGCGATCGCCTACCAGGCAACGCGTCCGGCGCCGTTCTCGATCTGGGGGCTCTGGGGCGGCTACAAACAGGGCCTGCATCTGCCCGAGCACATCGTGCTGGGCGCGACGGTCGCGCTCGGTCTCGCGTCGCCGTTCTTTCCACGCGGGGAGCGCTCGATGGTCCAGGTCGCGGCGCTCGGCGCGGCGATCATCATCGGCCTGCAGATGGGGATCACCTACTGGTTCTACCTCTACATCATCTGGTTCTTCCCGCTGGTCGTGATCGCGCTGGTGCTGGCGCACCCCGACCGCAACGAGCAGCCCGAGGATGTGCGCATCGCGGCGGCGATCCGGGCCGGGGCGATGCCCGCGCCCGGTTAGGAGAGCGGCGGCCAGCGGGCCGCCGCTACCACGATCCGAAAACGGCCGTTACTCGACGGTGACGCTCTTGGCGAGGTTGCGCGGCTGGTCGATGTCGCGGTCGAGCGCGATCGCGGCGTAGTAGGCGAGCAGCTGCAACGGCAGGCCGAGCAGGATCGCGTCGAGCTCGGGCTCGCTCTTGGGAACCTGGATCTCGTGGTCTGCCAGCGCTCCCAGCGGGCGGTGTGAGATCGCGAGCACCGGTCCGCGGCGTGAATGGATCTGCTCGAGCGACGCGAGGTTCTTCTCGAGCAGCTCGTCGTCGGGAACGATCGCGACCGTCGGCAGCTCCGGTGCGACCAGCGCCAGCGGTCCGTGCTTGAGCTCGGCCGCCGGATAGGCCTCGGCGTGGATGTAGGAGATCTCCTTGAGCTTCTGGGCGCCCTCGAGCGCGACCGGATAGCCGCGCACGCGGCCGACAAAGAACGCGCTCTGGGCTGAGCTGATCCATTCGGCCAGCGTCTTGATGTGCTCGCCGTTGCGCAGCGTCTCGGCGGCCTTGGCCGGGAGCTCGCCGAGCGCCGTGATCAGCCGCTGGCCGTCGGCCGGGCCGAGATCACGCAGACGCCCGAGGTGCAGCGCCAGCAGCGCGAATGCGACCGCCATGCAGGTGAATGCCTTGGTCGAGGCGACCGACTGCTCGGGGCCGGCGTGCAGGTAGATGCCGCCGTCGACGGCGCGCGAGATGCTCGAACCCGGGACGTTGACGATCCCGAGCACGCGCCCGCCCTTGCGCACGACCTCCTCGACCGCGGCCAGCGTGTCGGCGGTCTCACCGGACTGGCTGACGGCGACGTACAGCGTGTCGGGCTCGATCACCGGGTTGCGGTAGCGGAACTCGGCCGCGGGCTCGGCCGAGGCGGGCAGCCGCGCCAGCGACTCGAGCATGCCGGCGCCGACGACGCCGGCGTAGAGCGCGGAGCCGGCGGCGATGATGTGCACGCGGCGGAACGCGCGCAGCTCGCGCGCGGACAGGTTGAGGCCGCCCAGCCGCGCGGTCGCGAAGCGTGAATCGAGCCGCCCGCGCAGGGTCGAGCCGATCGCGTCGGGCTGCTCGTGGATCTCCTTGAGCATGAAGTGCTCGTACTCGCCGCGCTCGTAGTCCTGGGCCGCGACATCGATCGACGTCGCGGTCTTGATCGACGGCTGAGCGTCGAGCGTCGTCGTCGAGAACGAGTCCGCGGTCACGGTCGCGAGCTCGCCGTCCTCGAGGTGCACGACCTGCTGGGCGTGGCGGACGAGCGCGGCCATGTCCGACGCGCACAGCATCTGGCGGTCACCGACACCGATCAGCACGGGACTGCCGTTGCGCGCCAGCACGATCCGGTCCGGCTGGCGCGCGTCGAGCACCGCCAGGCCGTAGGCACCGTGGACCTTGCGCAGCGCGCGCCGCACGGCCTCCTCGAGGTCATCGACATCCTCGGCCGCGATCAGGTGCGCGAGCACCTCGGTGTCGGTCTCGCTCGCGAACGTCACGCCGTCGGCCTCGAGCCGCCCGCGCAGCAGCGCGGCGTCCTCGATCATGCCGTTGTGGACGACCGCGATGCGGCTGTCCATGTCGAGGTGCGGGTGGGCGTTGGTGTCGGTCGGCAGACCGTGGGTCGCCCAGCGGGTGTGCGCGATGCCGACGTTTCCGGTGATCCGCTTGGGCATGCTCGCGGCGAGGTCACGCACCTTGCCCGCCTGCTTGTGGACGCGCAGCGAGTCGTTGCGGGCGACGGCGACGCCGGCCGAGTCATAGCCGCGGTATTCGAGCCGCGCGAGCCCCTCGAGCAACACCGGCACCGCGTTCTGGCGCCCCACGTATCCAACGATTCCACACACGGGCGGGTTCCTTCCTCGATTGCCTAGCCGTAGATGACGCGTCTGATCTGGCGCTCGGAGAGCTGTGGCCCAACGACCCGGCGCTGGCCGAGCTCCCGCGCGATCACCGTGAAGCTGGTCGCGTTGGCGACGCCTTCGCTCTGCAGCTCGCGGTGACGGCGGCGCACGAACTCCTCGGGCGTCTCCGAGAAGTAGGCGAGCACATCGTCGACGAGCCGTGCCGCCTGGCCGCGTGAGACGCCGCTGCTCTCGAGGTGGTCGAGCAACGGGGTCAGATCCTCAGACACCATTCCGAGGAAGAGTTTCGGCCTTCTGGAGGGATTTGCCAAGCGATTTGCCCGAAATCGGGCAAATCTCCCTCAATTTACAGCAGCCGCTCTTGCACGCCGACGATCGAGACCGCCCGCAGCGGCTCGGCGCCGCATTCGATCAGCGCCCCCTGCAGCCAGGGGTCGTCCTCGGACGCCTCGAAGCGCACCGGCATGCGCGTCAGCATCGAGTCGATCGCCTGCTCGCGCTTGACGCCGAGCACGCCGCCGCGCGCGCCGGTCATGCCGACGTCGGTGATGTAGGCGGTGCCGCCCGGGAGCACGCGGGCATCGGCCGTCGGTACGTGGGTGTGCGTGCCGACGACGGCGGTCACGCGGCCGTCGAGGTACCAACCGAGCCCGACCTTCTCGCTGGTCGCCTCGGCGTGCATGTCGACGAGGATGTGATCGGCCTTGTCGCGCAGCGCGTAGAGCGCGGCGTCGGCCTCGGAGAACGCCGGCAACGAGCTGTTCATGTAGAGGTTGCCGGCAAGTGAGACCACCCCGAGCCGGACGCCCGCGGCGCCCGTGACCACGCAGGTTCCGTGTCCGGGCTGACCCCGCAGGAAGTTCGCGGGCCGCAGGATGCGGTCCTCCTGGTCGAGGTAGCGGTAGACCTCGTTCTGGCGGTAGGTGTGGTTGCCGAGCGTGATCACATCGACGCCCGCGGCAAACATCTCGCGCGCGATCTTCGACGTGATCCCGTGGCCGCCGGCGGCGTTCTCACCGTTGACGATGATGAAGTCGATCGGGCTGCGCTCGCGCAGCCGCGGCAGCACCGTCTGCAGCGTGCGCCGGCCGGCGCTGCCGACCACGTCACCGACGAAAAGGATCCTGAGTCCGTCGCTCATCTGCTCATACTCTCAGCTAGTGGGCCTTCCAGAAACACTGCACCGTAAATGGCGGCACCGATGACCGCTGACCTTTGTCCTCGGAGGCTCGCGCAGCGTTGCTGCGCCACGCCTCCTGCGTCCGCGGCCAGCGGCCCCCGGCACTCGCCATTTCCAGCGCAACGTTCCAGGAAGACCCACTGATGGATGAGACGGAGGTCCAACCGGACCCGCCCACGGCTGAGGATGACGCGCAGACGCCACCCGCGCAGCCAGAAACGGATGCGCAGACGCCACCCGTAGAGGCCGATCCGGTGCCTGCCCCGGAGGCCGCGGAGCCGCGCCCGACGCTCCCCGCGCAGCTGATCGCGCCGGTGATGGTGCCGCGCTGGGTGCAGATGGTGCTGCTGCCGCTGGCGCTGCTCGGGCTCTGGGAGCTGGGTCATGCGATCGGCACGCTGCTGGTGGTCGTGGTCGCCGCGAGCGTGATCGCGGTGATCCTCAACCCGCTCGCCAAGCACTATCAGCGGGTGGTGCCGCGCGGGCTCGCGATCGTGCTCTCATACCTCACCGTTCTGCTGATCTTCGCCGCGATCGGGGCGCTGCTGTCGGCGCCGGTGAGCACTCAGCTGGGCCACTTCTCGGACCACTTCCCGACGTTCGTCAAGCACGTCAACCGTGACCTCGTCAGCATCCAGAGCTTCTTCAACTCGCATGGCATCAAGGTGCACATCGCGCAGCAGGGCCACAGTGCGCTGCAGACACTGCAGAAGCAGGTGCTCAAGAGCTCGGGCTCGGTCCTCTCGTTCTCACGCGACGTGCTGGGGCAGCTCGTGACGATCTCAGTCGACCTGATCCTGACGTTCGTGCTGTCGGTCTACATGCTGGTCTACGCGCGTGATATCGGCCGGCTCGTGCGCGGCTGGATGCCGTCAGGCGACGGGACTGCGGACGACGACTACCCGCTGCTGATCCAGCACGCGGTCTCCGGCTACGTGCGCGGCCAGCTGCTGTTCAGCCTGATCATGGGCGGCAGCGCCGGTATCGTGCTCGAGCTGCTCGGCCTGGTCGGCGTGTTTCACGACGGCTCCCACTACGCGGTGTTCTTCGGGCTGTTCTACGGACTGATGGAGCTGATCCCCTACATCGGCCCGATCATCGGCCCGATCCCGCCGATCGTCGTGGCACTCGCCACCCAGCCGATCTCGGCGCTGTGGCTGCTGATCGTGTTCGTGCTGCTGCAGCAGCTCGAGGGCCACGTCGTGGCCCCGCAGGTATTCCGCATCTCGCTGCGGATCAACCCGATCCTCGTGATCCTGGCGCTGCTGATCGGGTACCAGATCTATTCGATCCCGGGTGCGCTGCTGGCGCTGCCGGTGGCGACGATGATCCGCGCGACCGCGCTCTACCTGCGCAAGCACCTCGTGCTCGAGCCATGGTCCACGGGACAACCGGGACTCTGAAGGCCGAGTCGCTGACGTACCGCTTCGGTGAGCGCACGGCGCTCGCCGGGGTCAGCTTCGAGGTCGGCGCGGGCGAGCTGATCGCGGTGATCGGGCCCAACGGGGCCGGCAAGACCACGTTGCTGTCGGTGCTCGCGGGTGTCCTGGTTCCGGCGTCTGGCTCCGTAACGCGGCCCGCTGGCCGCCTTACGGGCTGGGTGCCTCAGCAGGCCGCGCTCTACTCGAAGCTCACGGTCGCCGAGAACCTGCGGTTGTTCGCACGGCTCGAGCAGGTCCCCGACCCCGAGGCCAGCGTCGCGTTGATGCTCGCCCAGACCGGCCTGCGCGAGCGCGCCGGCGACCAGGTCAAGGACCTCTCGGGCGGCAACCAGCAGCGCGTCAACATCGCGATCGGACTGCTCTCGGACCCGCAGGTGCTGCTGCTCGACGAGCCCTCCTCGTCGCTCGATCCGCGCCAGCGCGCGCGGCTGTGGGAGTTCATCGCGACCCTCGCGCAGCAGGGCACGAGCGTCGTCTACTCGACGCACGACGTGCTCGAGGCCCAGCACCACGCCGACCGCGTGCTTGCGCTCGACGAGGGCCGGCTGATGTTCGCCGGGGCCCCCGACGCGATGGACTGGAGCTACTAGTTGCGCTGGCTGCTGGCCAAGGACCTGCGGATCCTGCAGCGCTCGCCGGTACTGCTGGGCACGCTCGTGATCTACCCGATCGTGATCGCGCTGCTGATCGGCTTTGCGATCTCGAGCCCGCCCGGGCGCCCGCGGGTCGCCGTCTACAGCGGCGTCAAGGCCGGGCACGGCACGATCGCCTTCGGCTCACAGCGGATCAGCCTCTCGAAGTACGCCAATCAGCTCTACAGCTCGATCGAGCCGCTGCCTGCCGCCTCCCCACAGCAGGCGCGCGCCGACGTGCGCGACGGCCGCGCACTGGCGGCGCTGATCATCCCGGCGAACATCGATCAGCAGATCCAGCAGCTGATCGAGACCGGTGACGGCAACCCGACCGTGCAGATCGTGCTCAACGACCGCAACCCGCTCGAGCGCGATCTCGTCCAGCAGGCGATCCAGGCGCGCGTCGACGACGTGCAGACGGCGGTCAGCCGGCAGCTGATGAAGCTCGTGATCACCGATCTGCAGAAGGTGCTGAGCGGCGGCAAGGTGAGCTTCCTCGGCCACACGATCAGCCTGCTCGGCCTGCGCGGCGTGCGCGCGATCGTGCAGACCACGATCGACTCCCTGCCGAAGCACTCGACGCTGCGCCCGGCGCTCGCGCAGGTCGCCGACTTCGCCAACATCGCGATCGATGGCCTGGCGCTGGCGAGTCCACAGATCGGTGGTGTCGCGACGCCGCTGACGATCCAGGAGTCCGACGTCAGCGGCGCGACGACACCGACGTCGTCCTACGCGATCGCGATCGCCGTGGTGGTGCTGCTGATGTTCGTGACGCTGCTGCTGGCGGCCGGCATGCTGGCGCTCGAGCGCTCCGAGAACGCCTACCGGCGACTGGTCCGCGGGCTCGTTCGCCCCGAGCTGCTGCTGGCCGAGAAAATCGTGCTGGCATCGGCCTGCGCGCTTGCGATGACGCTCGCGATGTCCGCTGTGATCTCGATCTTCGTGCCGCTCGACTGGGGCCGGTTCGCGCTCTGGCTGCTGGCGCTCGCCGTCGGCGGCATAGCGTTCTCGGCACTGGGTGTCACCGTCGGTGCGCTCGCTCGCGACGTCAGCGTCGCCTCACTGCTCGCGTTCCTGATCTCGCTGCCGGTCGCGTTCGTCGCGCTGGTGCCGAGCACCTCGGTGTCGAGCGCGCTGAACAGCGTGCTGAGCGTGATCTCGTTCGTGTTCCCGTTCCGCGCGGCGCTCGACGCCGTCTCCAACGCATTCACCGGGAGCCGCCCCGCGATCGCGCTGCCGCTGCTGCATCTGGTGGTGCTGGCCGCGGCGTTCGCGCTGCTCGCGAGGGTTGCGCTGCTGCGCTTCGGCGAGCGCTGAGTCACGTTTTCGGGCCAAGCCGGCACTAATCGGATTGTGGACGGATTCCTGCGCAGCGAAGCCGACTTCTCGCGCTTCTACCGCGAGCACGTCGACGGCGTCCTGATCTTCTTCACCCGCCGCTGCTTCGACGCGCAGGTCGCCCTCGATCTGACGGCCGAGACCTTTGCGCAGGCGTTCGCGTCACGCCGCGGCTTTCGCGGTGCCGCCGACGCTGAGGCGGCCGCCTGGCTGTTCGCGATCGCGCGCCGCCAGCTCGCGCACTACTTCGAGCGCGGCAGCGTCAGCCGCCGTCTCAGCGGACGGCTCGCGGGCGGTGTGCCCGTTGCCAGCGAGGCCGAGCTCGAGCGGATCGACGAGCTCGCGTCGCTGCACGAGGTCAGGGCGCTGCTGCGTGAGCAGCTTCAGCTGCTCGAGGCCGGGCAGCGCGAGGCGCTGTGGCTGCGGGTCGTCGAGGAACGGCCCTACGCGGCTGTGGCGCAGCAACTCGGGATCAGCGAACAGGCGGCCCGCACGCGCGTTTCACGGGCGCTGCGCGCACTCAACGAACCGCTTGCGGCGGCCGGACTCGGAACCGAAAGGACGGGCTGATGAACGAGCGTTTGGATGTGATCGACGAGCTCGAGCGGCGCCTGATCGACTCGTGCTACCGGTCGCGACCGTGGTACGTCCGGGTGCGCTCGGGGCGAACCCTGGTTCCTGCGGCCGGTCTGGTCGTGGCGGCGGCAGCGGTGATTGCGGTGGGCGTCGCGCTGCTGCCCGGAGGCGGGGTGTCGCCTCCACCGGCATTGGCCGCGCTCAACAGCGCCGCGCGCGCCTCCGCGCGGACCGGCTCGACGGCGATCGGTCCCGGCGAGGAGTGGTACGTGCGGATCGTGGTGGCCGACACGCTCCCGGCCCCGGCGCCGTCAACCCAGGCCGCCGGCTACGGAGCCGGCGTCACCAGGCTACGCAGCGAGCGCCAGGTGTGGATGCGACGCGACGGCGCGACCATGACCCGGACCACGACGAGGGTCGTGGCGGGCGGGAAGTTGGACTCGTCGGCTCCTCCGACCACGCAGCGCACCGCGGGTCACGGGACACTGTCGAGTCCGCTGCTGCCGGTACCGCTGCTCTCCTACCGGCGGCTGCGCACGCTGCCGGCCAACACCGCGGGGCTGCTCAGGGTGGTGACACGGATCCGGGCGCGGCTGCGCGCCGGCGCGCTTCGCGCCCAACGACAGGCTCAGACCACCACCACGCCGGCGGTTACCACCACCCGTCACGGCGGGCACACGACGGTCGTGGTGCACGGGACTGCGACCGTCGTGGGACGCTGCTGCGGGACGACGCCGGTCCAGCAGACCGCGGTCGGCAACCTCAATCTGATCGCCTGGCTGCTGGCGTTACCGGTGACTGCGCAGGTTCGCGCGGCGCTGTATCGCACCGCGGCCACGCTGCCGGGAGTCCGCTACGAGGGGGAGGCGCGCGACGCGCTCGGCCGGCGTGGTGTCGCGGTCGCGGTCGGCTCGGGCGACGATCAGATGCAGATGATCTTCGACCCACACAGCGGTGCGCTGCTTGCCAGCTCGAGCGGCTTCGGCGCCTCCGCCCTGGCCAACGGCTTCGGCCCACTGGTCGAGACGGTCGCGGTCGAGAAGGTCGTCAGGCGCCAGCCCTGAGCGCGTCTTCGGCGTCGCGCCACGCCACGCCACGCCACGACAGGCGGCCTGAACGAGCAATCTGGGGTGGCGTCGCACAGGTTGCTCATCTGAGCCGGTCGATCGGCGCGCGCTCGCCGACCGGGACAGCTTCAGGCGGCCGGCTTGACCCACAGCCAGGCGGCCAGCCCGAGCCCGAGCAGCGCCACCGCCCAGCGCGTCACGAGCCGCGGCAGCGCGCGGGTGACCGCCGGCCCCATGCGTGAGCCGACCAACGCCCCGACCGCCAGCGGTGCGGCGGCGGCCCAGTGCACCGGGCCGAACAGCGCGAGCAGAATGCCGGCCGGCAGCGTGATCGCGCCGTTGGTCATGTTCTTGAGCGCGTTGGCGGTCGGCAGGTCGGGATCGACCAGCACCAGCAGCAGTGCCAGCGTGATCACACCCGATCCGGCACCGAAGTAGCCGCCGTAGACCGACAGCAGGCCGAGCGCGACGATCATCACGGCGTTGCGCCGGCGCCCGACACGCGCCGCTTCGGCACCGCGCAGGCCGCGCAGCCACGGCTCGGCGATCAGCGCCAGCGACCCTCCGGCGATCAGGAACGGCACGACGTGCGCGAAGGCGCCCGGCGGCGTCACCAGCAGCAGCACGCCGCCGGTCGCGCCGCCGAGTGCGGTCAGCGGCAGCCAGCGGCGCAGCCACGGCCCCCAGCCGGCGAGCTCACGCTGCGAGCCGTGGGCGGCGCCCGGCCAGCAGGCGTTGAGCGCGACGAGGTTGGTGGCGTTGGCGCTCAGCGGCGAAAGCCCGATCGCCAGCAGCGCGGGGTATGAGATCAGCGAGGTGATGCCACCCGCGGTACCGATGATGCCGGCGAGCACGCCGGCTGCGAGCAGGAAGATGACGTGCAGCAGGCTCAGCGCTGGCCCGTGACGCGCATGAAGCGCCACGCGAAGAAGGCGCTGATCATCAGCAGGATGATCGGTGGGACCAGGCCGGTGACGCCGGCGATCGCGAGCACCAGCGTGACCACGCCCGCCACGCCGGTGCCGCCGCTGGCCAGCACGAGCCGGTAGGCCTCCTTCTCGCGCTGGCTGCGTGGCTTGTAGTCGCCACGCTTCTCGAGTCCTGCCATTGCCGCACAGCCTAGCGCCGCGAGCGACGACCCTCTCTAACGTCCCGGCGATGACCGATCCCGAATTCACCCACGTTCTGTTCTACGAGTACGTCGCCGACATCCTCGAGCGGCGCGGTCCGTATCGCGACGAGCATCTGAGGCGCATCGAGGCGCTGCGCGCCGCCGACCGGCTGATCGTCGCGGGCGCCGTCGGCGACCCGCCCACGGGCGGTGTGATCGGCTTCAAGGGGCTGACCAGGGAGGAGGTCGAGGCCTGGGCCGACACCGACCCCTACACCACCGCCGGTCTGGTGGTCTCGCGCAGGGTCGAGCCCTGGCGGCTGGTCTGAGCTCGGCCCGCCCCCGCAAGCGGCGTATCCTCGGAACCAGCATGGCTTTCCCCAAGACCCGCATGCGCCGGCTGCGGGCCACGCACCAGCTGCGTGGACTCGTGCGCGAGACGCAGCTATCCGCGTCTGACTTCGTCTACCCGCTGTTCGTCGCCGAGGGCATCGACGGCCGTGAGCCGGTCTGGACGATGCCCGGTGTCGATCGGCTCTCGATCGCCGAGGCCGTGGCCGAGGCGGGTTCGGCAGCGGCGCTCGGCATTCCCGCCGTGATCCTGTTCGGGATCCCGGCGGCCAAGGATGCCGAGGGCAGCGGCGCCTATGACGACGACGGCATCGTGCAGCTCGCCACGCGCGCGATCAAGCAGGCTCACCCCGAGCTGATCGTGATCACCGACCTCTGCCTCTGCGAGTACACCGACCACGGTCACTGCGGCGTCGTCCGTTCCGACGGGTCCGTCGACAACGACCAGACGCTCGAGCTGCTCGCGCGCGCCGCGATCTCGCAGGTTCAGGCCGGCGCCGACATCGTCGCGCCCAGCGACATGATGGACGGCCGCATCGGCACGATCCGCGACGCGCTCGACGAGGCCGGCTTCAGCGATACGCCGATCATGGCCTACTCGTCGAAGTTCTCCTCCGCCTTCTACGGCCCGTTCCGCGCCGCCGCCGACTCGGCACCCGCGTTCGGCGACCGCCGCAGCTACCAGATGGATCCCGCCAACGGGACCGAGGCCGTGCGCGAGTCGCTGCTCGACGTCGACGAGGGCGCGGACATGCTGATGGTCAAGCCAGCGCTGCCGTACCTCGACATCATCCGCCGCGTCAAGGACGCGACCCAGCTGCCGCTGGTCGCCTACAACACCGGCGGCGAGTACTCGATGCTCAAGGCCGCGGCCGCGGCGGGATACATGGACGAGCGCCAGTCGGTGCTCGAGGCACTGACCGGGATCAAACGCGCGGGGGCCGACATCATCATCACCTACCACGCAAAGGACGCCGCGCAGTGGCTGAAGTAACCGACACAGAGGACGGGATCACCGAGCCCGCGGGCAGCGGTTTCGGGCCGAAGCTGCGCTCGCGCAAGGACGGCGCCGCGATCCCGCTCGACGATCTCGACAAGCGCCTGCTCAACCTGATGCAGGGCAGCTTCCCGATCGCACCACGCCCCTACCAGCACGTCGCGAGCGAGGCCGGGATCAGCGAGGACGAGGTGATGAGCCGCGTCCAGCGCCTGCTCGACGAGCGCATCATCCGCCAGGTGACGCCGATCTTCGACACGCGCGCGCTCGGCTACAGCTCGATGCTGGTCGCCGCCAAGGTCGATCCCGACAACCCCTGGCGCGCCGCCAACATCATCAACGAGCACCCCGGCGTCTCGCACAACTACCTGCGCAACCACGAGTTCAACATCTGGTTCACGATCGCGACCGAGCCCGACTCGCCGCTCGGCCTCGAGCAGACGCTGCTGCGCCTCGGAGAGCTCGCGGGCGCCGAGTCGATCCGCCAGCTGCCGACGCTCAAGCTGTTCAAGATCCGCATGGACCTCGAGATGGAGAAGGGCTCCGAGACGCTCGCCGACAAGGTCACCGAGGCGGTCGCGCCGGCCGAGACCGAGCGCCAGCCCTACGACGACTTCGACCGCGCGGTGATTCGCGCCACCCAGGGCGACCTGCCGGTGATCCCGGAGCCGTACGCGCCCGCCGCGGCCGAGCTGCGGATCCCGCAGGAGCAGCTGCTCGAGCACATGCGCGGGATGGTCGATCGCCGGCTGCTGCGGCGGGTCGCCGCGATCCTGTTCCACCGCCGTGCCGGCTACAGCGCCAACGGCATGGGTGTCTGGAAGGTCCCGGACGAACGCGTGCTCGAGCTCGGCATGGAGATGTCGCAGTTCCGCGGCATCTCGCACTGCTACCAGCGCCCGACCTACGCCGACTGGCCCTACTCGGTGTTCACGATGGCGCACGGCCGCTCGAAGCAGGAGTGCGACGCGATCCTCGACTCGATCGCCGCGCGGACCGGCATCAGCGAGCGCGCGACGCTCTACTCCTCAACCGAGTTCAAGAAGATCAGGCTCCTCTACTTCACCAATGACTACCGCAACTGGGAACGCAAGCACGCCGACGTCTAGCGCGCTGTACGGGCGCGCCCAGCGCGTGATCCCCGGCGGCGTCAACTCGCCGGTGCGCGCGATGCGCTCGATCGGCCGCGACCCGGTCTTCATCGAGTCCGGCGCCGGCTCGCACATCAAGGACGCCGACGGCAACAGCTACATCGACTGGGTCTGCTCGTGGGGGCCGCTGATCCTCGGGCACGGCAACCCGCAGGTGCTGCACGCGATCACGCGCGCCGCCGCCGCCGGCAGCACCTTCGGCGCGCCGACCGAGGGTGAGGTGGTGCTCGCCGAGGAGGTCGCGGCGCGCATGCCATCGGTCGAGATGCTGCGCATGACCTCGTCGGGGACCGAGGCCAGCATGAGCGCGATCCGCCTCGCGCGGGCGGTCACCGGCCGCGAGAAGCTGCTCAAGTTCGCGGGTGCCTACCACGGCCACGTCGACGGCCTGCTGGCCGAGGCCGGCTCGGGCGTCGCCACCCAGGGGATTCCCGGCAGCCCCGGCGTCACCGCCGCCGCGACCGCGACCACGATCACGATCCCGTGGAACGACGAGGCGGCGCTCGCGACCGCCTTTTCCGAGCACGAGTTCGCCGCGGTGCTGTTCGAGACCGTCCCGGCGAACATGGGCGTGGTTCCCGCTAAGGCTGACTTGCTTGCCAGCCTTACGGCCGGAGCGCGTCACAATGGCGCCCTGCTCGTCGCCGACGAGGTGATCACCGGCTTCCGCGTCGCCCGTGGTGGTGGTCAGCAGCTGCTGGCGCTCGATCCCGACCTCACGATCATGGGCAAGATCGTCGGCGGCGGCCTGCCGGCCGCGGCCTACGGCGGGCGCCGCGAGCTGATGCGGCGGATCGCGCCGGCCGGCGACGTCTACCAGGCGGGCACGTTGTCAGGCAATCCGCTGGCGGTCGCGGCCGGGCTGGCGACACTCGCCCAGCTCGATGACGATGCCTACCTGCGGCTGGCCGAGCTCACTGAGCGGCTCGCCCTAGGCCTGCGCGAAGCAGCGGCGAGCGCGGGCCGCCGACTCGTCGTGCAGAGCGTGACCGGGCTCGTCACACCGTTCTTCACCGGCGCAGAGGCGGTAACCGACTACGCGGGCGCGGCAGCCAGCGATCAGCAGGCATATGGCGCGTTCTGCCGGGGGCTGATCGCGCGCGGGGTCTACCCGCCGCCGTCGCAGTTCGAGGCGTGGTTCCCGTCGCTCGCGCACTCCGAGCGCGACATCGAGCTGACCGCCGAGGCCGCCGCCGATGTCCTGCAGGAGCTCGCCCCGTGAACGCCCGGGGCTCCTACGCCGAGGTGATCGCCGACATCGCCCGCGGCGCGCGGTTGCACTACGACAACGCGGGCTCGATCGACCCCGACCTCGACCTGCTGCTCGGCGACCAGAGCTACGCCGACGGCCTGGCCAAGCTGGCGCGCATCGGGGACATTCAGGAGACCGGCCGGCTGGCTGATCTGATCTCGCGCGTGGCGCAGCTGCACGCGAGTGGCGAAAGCGCTGCTGCGCGGGAACTTCTGCGTGCGGCGGAGCTCCGTCTCGGCGACGGAGTGGTGGGGGAGCAGCTCCCCTGAAGGCGTTTGAATGTAGGCTTACGGGCCGTAGAAGAATGATCCGCGGCTTTGACGGCGTCTGGACGCACCTGGGTGCGTCCGTCTCGCGGCAGGTACCTCGGTACCCGCCTTGCGAAACGGTCTTCCCAGGCACGCCCAGCCACTCGTCAAACCCTGCGGCGGATTCTCCTAGGGGCCGTACGGGCCGCGCAATGAAGAGCGAAGTAAGTAACCGCAAGTAGATGCCAGCAGATCGCCACAAGCAATCCTCGAAGTACACCGCTGACCGCGGAATGCCAGGCGCGTTCGAGGGTGAGACGATCACCCGGCGCCGCTTCATGGGGGCCGTCACGCACAGTGCGGGAGGCATCGCCGCGGCCGCCTTCGGCCTGCCGGCGCTCGGCTTCGCGATCGGCCCGATCTTCAAGCGCGAGCCCTTCGAGTGGCAGATCATCGGCAAGCCCGCGGACTTCAGCAAGGACAACTACGCGACCAAGGTGATCACGATCGTCGAGGGGATCGGCGAGGCCGGCAAGTCGATCGCGTACGTGCGCAGGCGCAATCCGGCGATCGACGACATCGGCCCTCAGGACCAGTGGAATCGCTACATCGCGCTGTCCTCGCGGTGCATGCACCTCGGCTGCCCGGTGCGCTACGTCGCGGCCGCGGCGCGCTTCGTCTGCCCATGCCACGGCGGCGTCTACAACTTCCGCGGCGAGGTCGCCGGCGGCCCGCCGGTGCGCCCGCTCGACCGCTTCTACACCTACGAGCCGCCTGCCGGGCATCCCGGGCACGGCTACATCTACCTCGGCCCGCGCTACTCGGTCAACTCCGAGTTGCAGCGCTTCTCGCCGCGCGATCCGGGTGAGCCGCTCGACGGCATCGGCCAGTACCTGTACCCGTCGCGTTTCTCGACCGCCGTGCGGCCTTCGGTCGCCAACCTGCCGCTGCCCCCGACCGTGCCCGGGATCGGCTCCTGATGCCGCTGCCGAAGCTGCTCAAGCGGCCCGCCGCCCCGGCGCCCGATGAACCGGCGCCGCTGCCTCCGATCGAGGCGGCCCAGGAAGCGGGCCTGACCGTCGTCGACTGGATCGACGAGCGCACGCAGCTCTCGCAGGGCCTGCGCTGGTTGATGTTCCGCAAGGTGCCCAAGGGCATCAACTGGGCCTACACGCTCGGCTCGGCGACGTTGTTCGCGTTCCTCAACCAGGCCGTCACCGGCGTGTTCCTGGCGATGTACTACCGCCCGGACGTCAACGGCGGCGCCTACGAGTCGATCCGCAACATCAACGACAACGTGTTCCTCGGCCAGTTCGTGCACGGCATGCACAAGTGGGGCGCGTCGGTGATGATCGTCCTGATCTTCCTGCACATGGCGCGCGTGTTCTTCTTCGGGGCCTACAAGTACCCGCGCGAGCTGACCTGGATCATCGGCGTCGTCCTGCTGATCCTGACGCTGGCGATGGGCTTCACGGGCTACCTGCTGCCGTTCGATCAGCGCTCCTACTGGGCGACGATCGTGGGCGTCAACATCAACAACACGGCGCCGTTCCTCGGCCCGTACATCGGTGACTTCCTGCGCGGCGGGCCTGAGTTCGGCGCCACCACGCTGTCGCGCTTCTACGCGATCCACATGATGCTGATCCCCGGCATCATGGCCGCGCTGATCGGCTTCCACCTGTACCTGGTGACGAAGCTCGGCATCTCCGCGCCGCCGTGGCTGAAGGCTCACGAGCCCGAGGCCGTCGTCGAGGTCGTAGAGGTCTGAGGCGGGCTCGATGAACCAGGCCGAAAAGGAGCAATACCTCCGCGAGTACTCGCTGCTGAAGAACGAGGGCAAGCCGTTCTTCCCGTACGCGGTCGCCAAGGACTCGCTGATGGCGGTGATCGTGATGGTCGTGATCATGCTGCTGTCGCTGCTGTTCGGCGCGGAGCTCGGCCCCAAGGTCAACCCTTCGACGACCACCTACGTGCCGCGGCCGGACTGGTACTTCTTCTTCCTGTTCGAGGTGCTGCGCGTGATGAAGAACGTGCCGAAGTTCACCCCGCTCGCGACGATCGGCGTGCCCACGCTCTGCATGATCGGCCTGTTCCTGCTGCCGCTCTATGACCGCAGTCCCGAGCGCCTGATTACGCGCCGGCCGATCGCGCTGGCCGCCGGTCTGACGACGATCGCCTGCATCGCCTTCCTGACCTACTCGGGCGCCAACACCGGCTCGCCCAACAGCGTTTCGGTGCCGCCGCCCGCGGGCCTGACGGCGTCGCAGCGGGCGACGTTCCTGACCGGCGAGATCATCGTCGGCGAGTCCGGCTGCGAGGCCTGCCACGAGATCGGCTCCAACGGCAACAACGGTCCCGGGCCGCCGCTCACGGACATCGGTTCGAGGCGCTCGGCGGGCGCGATCGCGCAGACCCTGCAGAACCCGACGGCGCCGATGCCGTCGTTCGCGGGGCTCGCCAAGAGCTCGCCGAAGAAGTTCAGGGATCTCGTCGAGTTCCTGTCGATGCTTCAGTAGCCAGCCTTTGAGCGGCGGGCGGGAGTGCCACCCGCCGCTTGGTTGGCACTTAGGCGGATACTCTCTGGCAGATGACGGATCCGTCAGGACCGATGCCTGAGACGGGCACCCTTGCCGAGCCGCAGGTGCGAGCGATGTTCGATCGCATCGCGGGCGGCTACGACACGCTCAACTCGCTGATGACCGCCGGGCTGCATCACAGCTGGCGCAGGCGCGCGGTCGAGCTGGCCGAGGTCGGTCGGGGCAGCCGTGCGCTCGACGTCGCGACCGGCACCGGTGATCTCGCGTTTGCGCTGGCCGAGGCGATCGGGGCCGGGGGCCACGTGGTCGGCGCCGACTTCTCCGAGCAGATGCTGAAGATCGCGCGCGACAAGGCCGCCGCCGGCGCCGTCGGTCCCGCGACCGCGTCGGTCAGCTTCGAGCAGGGCAACGCGCTGCTGCTGCCGCACGCCGGCGGCGAGTTCGACGCCGCGACCGTCGGCTTCGGCGTGCGCAACTTCTCCGACCTCGACCAGGGCTTGCGTGAGCTTGCGCGGGTTGTGCGTCCCGGGGGACGGGTCGTGATCCTCGAGATGACGACGCCGCAGAAGCCACCGCTGTCGACCTTCTTCAAGCTGTGGTTCGACCGGGTCGTGCCCGTGTTGGGCCGCGTGGCCGGGGACTCGGCCGCCTACACCTACCTGCCCAACTCGGTGCGCCGCTTCCCCGGGCCCGAGGAGCTCGCGGCCCGGATGGCCGCCGCCGGCCTCGGCGACATTCGCTACGTGCTCACGGCCGGAGGGATCATCGCGCTCCACGTGGGCACCGTGGTGACGTGAGCATCCCCGGGGCCGGGACAGTCGAGGCGGTCGTCGAGGCCGGCGGCGCCGGAACCGGCCGTGTGATGGCGCGCGTCGAGGAGCGCATGGTCGAGCTCGTCTCCAGACACGGCGAGCTGCTCGCCCGCCACGGCGGTGAGACGATCACCGCGGGTGGCAAGCGGCTGCGCCCACTGCTGGTGTGCATCGCCGCCGGGGTGCCGGTCGAGGAGAGCGACGCGCTCGTGCGCGCCGCCGTCGCCGTCGAGCTCGTGCACGCGGCAACGCTCGTGCACGACGACGTGATCGACGGTGCGGACCTGCGCCGCGGCAAGCCCACCGTGGTCGCGTCGGGCGGACGCCTGCTGGCGCTGGCGACCGGTGACCTGCTGTTCTCGCGCGCGTTCGCGGAGCTCGCCGAGGGCTCCGAGATCGAGCCGATCAGGGTGCTCTCGGCGGCGGCTTCGGCACTCGCCTCGGGCGAGCTGATGCAGCGTGATGACGCCTGGAATTCGGCGGTCGGCCAGGAGCGCTACCTCGAGCGCTGCCGCTTGAAGACGGGCGTGCTGTTCCGCGCCTCCTGTGAGCTCGGCGCGTTCGCCGGCGGCGCGCCGATCGACGCGCTCGGTCACTTCGGTGAGAGCATCGGCGTCGCCTTCCAGCTGCTCGACGACGTGCTCGATGTGACCGGGCCGGCCGCGCGCACCGGCAAGCCGCGCGGGACCGATCTGCTCGACGGCACGCTCACGCTGCCGCTGATCGAGGCGCGCAAGCGCGACCCGCAGCTGGCGGAGCTCGACCTGCGCGCCGTCGAGACCGCCGAGCAGGCCGCGGCCGTGTGTGATCGGATCGAGGCGAGCGGCGCGCTCGACTTCGCGCGCGACCACGCGCTGGCGGTCGTCGCCGACGCGAAGGCGTGCCTGCCCGGTCGCCTGCCCGAGGCGCAGCGAAGCGCGCTCGAGCTGGTCGCCGACGGTGTGGTCGAGCGCTACAGCTGAGCCGTGTCAGACGCCCGCGGGGCGGGCGTCCTTGCTGCGCAGGAACGGCTCGAGCGCGTCGGGCTCGAGCGGCCGTGAGAACCAGAAGCCCTGACCGGAGTCGCAGTCCTCGCGCTGCAGCGCGTGCAACTGCGACTCATCCTCGATGCCCTCGGCGAGCGTCTCGATGTCGAGCGTCTTGCCCAGCTGCACCAGCGTGTGGATCAGCGCGTCGGACTCACGCGAGGTGGCGACCTCACCGATGAACGAGCGGTCGATCTTGAGCGCGTCGGCCGGGAACTGGCGCAGGTAGGCGAGCGAGCTGTAGCCGGTGCCAAAGTCGTCGATCGCGATCCGCACGCCCAGCTTCTTGATGCGGTGCAGTTGCTTGGCGGTCAGCTGCGGGTCGCGCATCAGTGCCGTCTCGGTGATCTCGAGCGTCAGCTTGTTCGCGTCGAGGCCGTTGCAGCGCAGCGCCTCGACCACGTCGGTGATCAGCACATCGTCGTCGAGCTGACGCGCGGACACGTTGACCGCGACCGCGAGGTCGTGTCCGGCGTCCTGCCAGATCCGTGCCTGACGGCAGGCCTGGTGCAGCACCCAGCGTCCGATCGGGACGATCAGGCCGCTCGCCTCGGCGCTCGGGATGAAGTCCTGCGGCGACACCAGGCCACGCTCGGGATGCTGCCAGCGCAGCAGCGCCTCGACCCCGATCACGGCCTGGGTGCGCAGGTCGAAGGTCGGCTGGTAGACGAGGAACAGCTCCTCCCGCTCGAGCGCCCTGACGAGGTCGAGCTCGAGCGTCAGCTTGTCGCGCGCGGCCACCTGCATCTCGGCCTCGAACTTGATCCAGCGGTTCTTGCCCGAGCTCTTGGCCTCATACATCGCGACGTCGGCCTCGGCGAGCAGCGCGTCGGCGGTGGCGCGGAAGCCGTCGGCGATGCCGATGCTCGCGCTCAGCGTCAGCTCGCGGCCGCCGAGGTTGCTGAGGTCGTAGGGCAGGCTCAGAACCTCGAGCATGCGCTCGGCGACCATCTCGGCGCCGGCGTCGAGGGTCGCGCCCTCGAGCAGCACGACGAACTCATCGCCGCCAAGCCGCGCCGCGGTGTCGCCCTCGCGCACGACGCTGCGCAGCCGCTGCGCGACGATCCGCAGCAGTTCATCACCGGCGGCGTGGCCGAAGGTGTCGTTGACGTGCTTGAAGCCGTCGATGTCGACATACAGCGCCGCGATCGGCGTGTTCGAGCGCCGCGAGCGGGCGAGCATCTGCTCGGCGCGGTCGAGTGCCAGGACGCGGTTCGGCAGGCCGGTGAGCGCGTCGTGCAGCGCCTGGTGGCGGAGCTGCCCGGTCTTCTGCTCGACGAGCCCGAGTGCGCGAGCGCGGGAGCGCGCCAGCGTGAACAGCACCGCGAAGATCAGCAGGCTGACGAGCACGCCAACCACCAGCGCGATCAGCGTCTGGGTCTCGGCGGAGAGTCCGCTGACGCTCCCCGAGCCGGTGACGCGGATCATCCATGGGCTCTGCACGTTGAGCTTGAGCGTGTGCTTGTAGCTGCCCTGCGCGCGGCCGGCGACGCCGAACAGCTCGGAGGACTGGCCCGGGTTGGTGTGGTAGACGGCGACGGCGAGGTGGTGCGTCCCGCCGAGCGCCTCCTTGATCAGCGCGTGTGGGTCGAAGCTGCTCATGATCCACGCGACGGTCGCCGCGCGGCGCTCGGCGACCGTCGCGAGCGGCGCCCCGCGCCGGTAGATCGCGACCTCGACGTAGACGATCGGGGCGCCCTGGACGATGTTGTGGAAGATCAGCAGGCTGCCGGTGTTCATCGTCTCGTTCTGAACCTCGGCCTGGGTCATCGTCGTCCCCAGGATGCTGGCGCCGACCGGTGACTTGGGGTTGCACCAGTTCCCCTGGAGGAACTCGCTCATCGCCCCGAGCCCGCCCGCGGGTGAGCTGCCGGCGGCGATCAGGCAGTAGCGGCCGGCACCGTGCGCGACGGGAATGATCCAGCCGCCCGAGAGCCGCTTGAAGGCGGGATCGGCGTTGCGCCTGGCCAGGAACGCGTGCAGCTGCGTGCCGGGAACGGATTCGATCAGTGAGAGGTCGGCGGATCGTGCGAGCGGCTGGAAGCCCTCGAGCTCCTTGGCCCAGCGCGTGAAGCGCGTCGGGGTCATCGTCGGCTCCATCTGGAAATCGGAGCGCAGTGTTTCGACGACGCCGACGTTCTCGCGAATCAGCGTGGCAAGTGTGCCGGAGACATTGGTCGCGGTCGTGTCGAACGCCTGCTTCTCATGCGCCTGGGCGCTCGAGTGCCAGAGCGTCGCGCCGGTCACGGAGCCGATCAGACCGAGCAGCAGCGTGAGCCACGCGGCAAGCATCCAGCGGCGGCGGGCCGTCGGCCTGCTGCTGGGGTCTGCTTCTACTGGTGCTGCTCGATGGCTAGAGCCTGAAACAGGCGAGCCGGCGTCTTGCGTCTCCATGCAATTTCCTCGTAACTCCGTGTGCGAGGGCCGGCGTACTGCCGGCAGGTCCGTGCCCTACTGGTCAAGCTGGCGCGCCGATACGAGGCGCGTCTAGAAATCCTCCGGGAGGATGAACCCGGCGTCGAGTGCCGCGACGAAGCGGTCGACGTCGGCTGTCATGTTCGCCTGGGTGAGGCGCTGGAGGTCGGCGATCATCTCCGTCAACCCCTCGTCGAGGTGATCCTCGAGCTTCTCAACCTGCAGGCGGGTGAAAGTTCCGGACTCCGAGCGGCCGCAGTTCGGGCACTCGAGTACGAGGTCCCAACGGCCGTCGGGAGTCTCGCTCCAGGCCATCGGCTGAACCAGGTCTGACTGGCACCCGGGGCAGGCATGCAGCTCGCGCCGATCGGCGTCTACATCGTTGAAGCGGATCACTTCGATCGTGCGACCGCTTGGGAGGACGATGCGGCGAACTGCGTGTTTTCCGTGTGGGTTCTGGCTCATTTTTCTCGTGGTCCTTCTTACGACAAAACCCCTATCGGCGGCGATCGGAGCGGCCTTGAGCAAGCTCGACAAGCGTTGGCCAAATCCGTCAACAAGGCGTGCCGGTGGGCGATCCGGGGACTCCACGGACGTGCGCTGAGCAGTTCGCCGCGGCCGCGATGATCCGTGCGCGGGGTGCCGGCGTACATGTGGGTGGCGGCCTGATCCGCACCCTGCACTAGCCAGCATGGGGATCCGGCCGCTAACCTTCGGGCTTCAGCAATAGCGAGGAAAGTCGGCATGTTCGCAAGTCCCTGGAAGGACGGCCTGATCGTCCTGGTCATTGTTCTTCTGTTCTTCGGCCCCAAGCGCCTCCCGGCGCTGAGCCGCTCGATCGGCGAGAGCATCAAGGAGTTCAAGGGCGGCATCGCTCAGGGCGGGGACTCGGAGCAGAAGTCCGGGCTTCCGTCGAGCAACAGCGCCCAGGCGGGCTCCACCGAGAGCACCCCCTCTGCGGAGTCGCGTGAGACCAGCGCGACCTCCGAGCACACCAACGCCTAAGACGCCGACGCGGCAGATCAGCCTATGAAGCTTCGGCCGATTGGCCAAGAGGATCGGCTGAGCATCATCGACCACCTCGACGAGGTGCGCTCGCGGTTGCTCATATGCCTGGCGGCAGTGTTGGTGGTGTTCTGCGTCTGCTTCTGGCAGAACACCGCGCTGCTGAGCCTGCTCAACCATGCGCTGCCGGCGTCGGCCAAGACCGGCCTGGCCGCGACGCACAACCAGGAGGTGCTGCTGGACCGCGCGATGCGGCAGATCGGCACGGGTGCCGCCGAGCTCAAGACCGGTCTCGCCGAGTCCAAGGGCGTGTCGCCGCAGAGCCTGGTGGGCGCGGGCACGATCGAGTCAGGCGCGAAGGCGGCCGCGGTCGCGCTCCCCAAGGCTCTGCAGCAGCAGGAGAAACCGCTGGTGATCGGCGTCGGTGAGGGCTTCATCGTGACGATGGCGGTCTCGGCCTACTTCGCGGTGCTGATCACGCTGCCGCTGTTGCTCTACCAGCTCTACGCCTTCGTAATCCCGGCACTCAGCAAGGAGGAGCGACGGGTCGCGACGCCAACGGTGATCGCGGCGCCGGTGCTGTTTTTGACCGGCGCGGTGTTCACCTACTTCGCGGTGCTGCCACCCGCGGTCCACTTCCTCCAGGGATACAACTCCACGGAGTTCCAGGTCGTCGTCGGGGCCAATTCCTACTACAAGTTCGAGATCATGCTGATGATGGGCATCGGCCTGGCGTTCCAGGTGCCGTTGCTCGCCCTCGGGCTCCAGCGCGTCGGTGCCATCACCGCATCGACTCTTACGCTGAACTGGCGCTACGCTTTCGTGATAATCGCGGTGATAGTCGCCGCGCTCCCGGGGGTGGATCCGGTCACGATGACCATGGAGACGCTTCCCCTGGTTGCCCTCTATGCCTTGAGTATCGTGCTGCTGAAATGGGTCGAACATCGCAACTACAGGCGCGCACGCGCGGAGGCCGACGTCCCCGTCGGTTCCGGCGGCCCGCCCGACGACTCGTCCAGCGCGAGCTGACCCCGACCCTGGTAGGAAGCTGCTCCGCCCATGCTCTTTGATCTCCGCAGTCGCGGTCGCCGCACGACCGTCAAAGTCATCTACGGCAGCCTGGCGCTGCTGATGGTCGTCGGCCTGGTCGGCCTCGGCGTCGGCACCGGCAACAGCGGCGGCATCCTCGACGCCGGCCAGAACGGCGGCTCGGGCGGTGGCAGCGTGGTCTCCAACACGGCGCTGACGCGTGCGCTCAAGGCTGTGAAGAAGAACCCATCCGCGGCCAACTGGATGAGCCTGATGCAGGCGCGCTACAGCGACGCCGGTGACGGCAGCAACTACGACTCCAGCACCGACACCTACACCAAGGGCGGCAAGACGCAGCTGGTCAAGGCGATCGACGCGTGGAATCAGTACCTCAAGGTGGCCACCGCGAGTGAGAAGTCGGGTTCGACCGCGCTGCAGAACTCGTTCTTCGCCGCCGACGTCTACCAGGCGCTCCAGCAGTACTCCAATGAGGCCGACACCTGGGACATGGCCGTGCAGCAGTCCGGTGGCGGCACCGCGGCCTACAAGCCGTACCTGTGCCTGGCCTACTCGGCCTACGCCGCCAAGCAGACCGCCAAGGGTAACCTCGCCGCGGCCCAGGCCGTCACGCTGACCCCCAAGGCCGCCCGCGCGACCACCAAGGCCGCGCTCAAGAGCGCCAGCAGCTCGGCCACGACCGCGCA
>DATASU010000231.1:0-16738 GCA_036269095.1 Solirubrobacteraceae bacterium | reverse complement strand
CGAGTTCTCGCGCAGCACGGCGGTCGTCAGCGCACCCATCGCGGGCAGCCCGTTCACTACCGCCACCAGCGCGTCCGGGTCCTCCTCCCTGAATTCGCGCGCGAGCGCGCGGGCGGGCAGATCGTGTCCCTCGCCGATGTCGGCGGAGATGATCAGGACCTTTCGCGGACAAGCCTCCTCTGGGTCAGGCTCGCCCGCTAGGGCTAAAGGGTCGGGGTGCCCTCCGGCTGGCTGGACACTTTTTTTCGACGCCTGATCGCGCCGCCACTCGACGTAGCGCCGAACCCCTTCCTCGAACGGCGTCGCGGCCGTCCAGCCGAGTTCCTCGCGAGCCCGATCCGAGAGCACGATCTTGGAGCCGAGGTCGCCCGGCCGGGCCGGACCAAACAGGATCTCGGTGTTACCGACGATCTTCTGGGCGAGCTCGGCGATCTGCTTGATCGTCACGTCCTCGTCGCTGGAGAGGTTGTAGACGCGATTCTCGGCGATGTCGCCGAGCCCGGCGACGACGCCCTCGGCCAGGTCCTCGACGTAGACGAATCGCCGCGACTGCTGGCCGTCACCGCTGAGCGTCAGCGGCTCACCCGCGAACGCCTTGTTGACGAACGCCGGGATCACGGCCGCCTCGCGGGCGCGCGGCCCGTAGGGAATTCCGAAGCGCAGGATCGTGTAGTTGATCCCGTAGAGCTCCTGGTAGGACTTGCAGTAGAGCTCACCGGCGAGCTTCGTCGCGGTGTAGAGGTGGGCCGGAGGCGGCAGCAGCGTGGTCTCGCTGACGGTCGTCTCCTCGGTGTCTGAGTAGACCCAGATCGTCGACGCGTAGACGACACGGCTGACGCCGGCCTTGCGGGCGCCTTCCAGGACAGCGGCGGTGCCGCGGGCGTTGACCTGCTCGGCGTCGTGCGGCTCGGCATGGACGTCGTTGACGTCGGCGACCGCGGCGAGGTGGGCGACGGCGTCGCAGCCCTCGAGCGCCGCGGCGAGCGCGGACGCGTCCGTGACCTGACCGATCACGGTGTCGACGTCGGCGTGCTCCGGCCAGGGAGACGGACGCAGGTCGAAGATCACCGGCTCGTGGCCGTGATCGCGCAGCTTGTCGACTACGTGGGAGCCGATGAATCCGGCCCCACCGGTGACAAGGACTCTCATGCCGCGGTCCCCCTGTCAGTCATGTCCGCTGCTTCCAGCGGACGGTAATAAAGCGGCGGGCAGGAATGGTTCTTGGCCACCCAATCGCTGTTGGGCAGATCGACCTGGTGACCGAGGAGGCGGTGGCACGGTTCGTCGTAAACACGTCCGGTTGATTTCTCAAGCCAGTCGAACACAACGTACTTGTACAGCCCGGAAACCATACCGTCCGGGAGCTCCAGTTTGGAACCGTTGAAGTGCGGGTCCATGAACTCACGGGCGACGTCGTTCTTCCAGCTCACGATCTCCGGCAGGCGCTCGATCTGAATCAGGCCCAGCGCGGCGGTGAACTCGTTCATCCGGAAGTTCAGGCCCTGGACGTTGTAGGTCGGCTTGCCGTAGTTGCGGAAGCCACGCGCGAACTCGAGCACATCGGGGCGCTTGGAGACCAGCACGCCACCCTCACCGGTCGAAATCGTCTTGGTCGCGTACATCGAGTAGACGCCCGCATCGCCGTAGCTGCCGGCCTTGCGGCCGTTCCACGAGGCGCCGTGCGCGTGCGCGCAGTCCTCGATCAGGAAGATGCCGTTGTCGGCGCAGTAGGCCGCGATCTTCTCCGACTCGAACGCGATGTGGCCGCCGATGTGCACGAGCATGGCGGCCTTCGGCTTGTAGCGCTCAGCCTTCTGCTCGAAGTCGGCGAACGACATGCAGAGGTCGTCGCGGTTGCAGTCGACGAACTGCACGTTCGCGCCGGCCCGGATCGCCGCAAACGGCGTCGCCATGAACGTGTTGGACGGGCACAGCACCGTCTCGCCCTGCACGTCGGCGAAGTGCAGCGCCGCCAGCGTGCCGCCCGACCAGCTCGAGGTCGCGACCGCGGGAACGTCGTTCCAGGCCTCCCACGCCTGCTCGAATCGGGCTGTCATATCGGCCTCGGACCACCGGTTGGAGTCGAGGACCTCATCGATCATCGCGTGTAGGCGCGCGCGATCGCGGTGGTCGAACCCGATCGCAAAGCGCCCGTAATCAGGCGTGATCTGGGTCTCTTCAGGAAAAGTCGTCATGAATCCTTCACGGTCTTTGGAATGAACCAACCAGAGCGCGCGTCCTTGCTGCGACGCCCCCCAACCCTGGAGCCTTCGGTCACGTGCGCCTCAGATTAAGTGCGTTAGACGTGCGTCAGGCGAATGTCACGGTACCGAAGCCAGCGGACTTGAGCGTTTTCATAATTTCCGGCAGCGCCGCCGCCGTGCGGCGATGCGAGCGCCGCGCGCTGTAGTAATCGGCGTCGTGGAGCAGAATCACGTCGCCCGCCTGCAGCCGTGTTATGACGCGCCGGGTGATCTGTTCGGGGGTCGCGACCTTGCGCCAGTCCTTGCCCCACTTCGACCACAGCAGCGGCTGCAGCTCGTGCTCGCGCGCCATCCGCAGGCTCGCGGGGCTGTAGATGCCGTACGGGGGGCGGTGCAGCAGCGGCCGGATCCCGGCGGCATCCTCGATCGCCGCGAGGCCCCGCTCAAGGTCATCGGCCAGCTCCTTGGCCGAACGCAGCGTGTGCGGGCGGTGGACGTAGCCATGCAACCCGATCGCATGCCCGGCCGCGACGATCCGGCGGGCCAGCTCGGGGCGCTTGACGACCTGCTCGCCGACCACGAAGAAGGTCGCCTTGGCGTCGAACTCCGCGAGCGCGTCGATCATCTTCGGCGTGCCCTCGGGGTGGGGGCCGTCATCGAAGGTGATCGCCACTTGTCCTTCCGAGGGTGCCCCGCTGGGCCCCCTCGTCGCCCCAGCGAACCCGGCGACCGCGAGCTCGTCGAGCGTCCGCGGCAGATTGAGCGCACGACCCCAGGCGGGAACGTGCATGGCGAAGACGTATCGGATCATTTGATTGGTGTCATTTTCGGCACAAATCGGCTGCTCCGGCCTCCCGTGGCACTAAGTTCATCCTCGTGTCTGATCCATTCGACTCAGAGGTGACCGTCCGGCGGCAGCGTTTCGCCAATGCCGACAACGGTTTTGCGGTGCTCGACGCCGACAGCGGTGATGACCAGGTCGTGCTGGTCGGACCGCTCGCACACCTCGAGATCGGCGAGCGTGCGCACGTCACGGGCGTCTGGATCACGGACAGCCGCTTCGGCGAGCAGGTCAAGGTGAGCGCGGCACGACCGCTACCTCCGGAGGACCGGACCGCACTGATCTCGTACCTGCGGCGGATCAAGAACATCGGTGACGCGCGCGCGAAGAAGCTGATCAGCCTCTACGGCGCTGAGCAGGTTTTGGATGAGATCGACGACGAGCCGGCGGCGGCGTTCCGGCGGGTCGGGCTGAACCCGTTCCGTGCGCAGGAGGCGGCCGGTTCCTGGAACGAGCTGCGCACGATCCGCCGGCTGCACATGTTGCTGGCGCCGGAGGGGCTCGCGTACCTCGCCAAGCGCATCAGCGACGAGTATCCGAACACCGCCTACCGCGTGATCACGGAGAACCCGTACGAGCTCACGCGCCTGTTCGGGGTCGGATTCAAGGTCGCCGATCGCATCGCGCGCGCGCACGCGGACTCTGTCGAGGCGATCCCGGGCCGCGTCAGCGCGGCGCTGATCTACGCGCTGTCAGAGGCCGAGGGCCGCGCCGGCAGCACCTGCCTGCCGATCGGGCAACTGCTCGGCGCGGCACGCGAGCTGCTCGGTTCGATGCCCGACGAGCAGGCGATCGAGCAGCTCGTGCAGGACGGCGACCTCGCCCGCGACGACGACTGGATCTACCGCACCCCGACGTGGGAGCTCGAGCAGGAGCTCGGTGAGCGGGTGCTGGAGATGCTCTCCGGGGACGCGGACGGCGGCAAGCTGAGCGCGGTCGGTGACGAGCTGCTGAGCGCCGGTGAGCTGACGCTCACGCCCGAGCAGCAGGCGGGCGTGCGCGCGGCCTTCGAGCACCGCCTGTCGGTGATCACCGGCGGTCCCGGCACCGGCAAGACCGCGTCGATCAAGACGATCGCGGAGTTGGGCGAGGCGCAGGCAGCGAAGGTACTGCTGGTGGCGCCCACCGGTCGCGCGGCGCGGCGCATGACCGAGGCCAGCGGGGTCGATGCCAAGACGGTCCACTCGGCGCTGGGCTGGATACCGGGCGAGCTGCCCGAGCACGACGAGGACGACCCGCTGCCCTACGACCTGCTGATCGTCGACGAGTCCTCGATGGCGAACCTCGAGCTGATGGTCACGCTGCTGCGGGCGGTCGCGCCCAAGGCGCACATGGTGCTCGTCGGCGATGCCGACCAGCTCGCGCCGGTCGGAGCCGGCAAGCCGTTCGCCGATCTGGTCGTCTCCGAGGTCGTGCCGACCGCACGGCTCAGCCACATCTTCCGCCAGGCCGCGGGCAGCATGATCGTGCAGGGCGCGCACGCGATCCGCCGCGGCGAGACCCCCGAGTTCAGCGCTGCCGAGGGCATGCGCCACGACCTGTTCCTGATGGAGCGTGCGAGCGCACGCGACGCGCTGGCGCTGATCGTGGAGCTGGTGACCGCGCGCCTGCCCAAGCACTACGACATCGACCCGGTCGCGGACATCCAGGTGTTCGCGCCCGTGTACAAGGGCGAGCTCGGCATCGATGCTCTGAACAGGGCCCTGCGCGAGGCGCTGAACCCGACCGGGCGCCCGGTCGGCGGCGGGCGCCTGCGCACCGGCGACAAGCTGATGATGACCGGGCGCAACCTGCACGAGAAGGGCCTGATGAACGGCACGGTGCTCTACCTCGAGGACGAGATCCCGGGCGCCGACGACGATGACGCGGCGCTGCTGTTGCGCGGCGACGACGACCAGCTGTTCCGGCTGCCGCCCGAGGAGGCCGAGAGCCTGCGGCTCGGCTACGCCTGCTCGGTGCACCGCGGCCAGGGGATCGAGCTGCCGGTCGCGGTGATCGTCGCGCACGAGCAGGCCGGCGGAAAGTTCTTCCTGCGGCGCGAGATGCTCTACACCGCGATCACGCGGGCGAAGCTGGCGACGGTGATAGTGGGGAGTCGAGCGGTTGTTGCGCGGGCGGCGCGGACACCGGATACGGATCGCCGCTACTCGCGGCTCGGCGAACGCCTGCTCGCCGCCGCTGGATCGTCGTAGTCGCGATTCCGCCGAGCAGGATCGCGCCGCCGACGATCTCGGTGGTGCTCGGCACCTGGCCGAGCGCGATCCACGCGGTTGCGATGCCGGCGGCCGGCACCACCAGCGCGAACGGCACAACTGAGCCGACCGGGTACTTCGACAGCAGCGAATTCCAGACGCCGTAGCCGAAGAGCGAGCAGCAGACGGCCGTGTAGAGCGTGCTGAGGATCGTCACGACGCCGATGTGGTCGATCGCATGCCCGACCGTGTGCGGACCGTTGATCAGCAGCGCCAACGCGAACGCCGGGATCGGCACCACGATTCCCGACCAGACGGTCAGGCCGAAGCCGCTCGTGATCTGGGCGCGACGCGACATCACGTTGCCGATCGACCACGACAGGCAGGCGCCGATGATCACGATCAGCGGCAGCACCGCGGCGGTGCTCGCGCGTCCGATCACGAGCACCGCCAGCCCGACCAGACCGATGCCGACGCCGAGCAGCTGCTGGCGGGTCGGCTTCTCCTTGAGCGCCACGCGTGAGATCGCGATCGAGAAGATCACCTGGACCTGCACCAGCAGCGACGCCAGTCCGGCGGGCATCCCCAGGTGCAGCGAGAGGTACAGCAGCCCGAACTGGCCGAGGCTCATGAACAGGCCGATCGTCAGGATCGTGCGCCACGGTCCCGGACGCGGCACGAGGAAGATCGCCGGAAACAGCACCACGAGGAAACGTGCGCAGAGCAACAGGAACGGCGGGAAGCCCTTGAGGCCCTCGTCGATCACGACGAAGTTGGCGCCCCAGATCGTCGCGACCAGTGCCGCGCGGAAGTTGTCGCGTGGAGACATCCCGTGCGATGCTACGCCCTACGACGTTTCACAACAGCTATATCTTCTGCACGGTTAGCGGTAGTCTTGCTTCATGCTTGATCTCGGCACCGTGCGCTCGCTGATCGCCGTGCGTGACCACGGCACCGTCGTCGGCGCGGCCGACGCGCTCGGGTTCACGCCCTCGGCCGTCAGCCAGCAGATCAAACGCCTCGAGCGCCAGAGCGGATGCTCGATGCTCGAGCACGTCGGCCGCGGCGTGATCCTCAGCGAGCGGGGGCGGCTGCTGGCCGACGAGGGCCAGCGGCTGCTCGGCGAGCTCGAGCAGCTCGAGAACCTCGCGCTCGGCGACGGGCGCGCGCCGACCGGTGAGTTCCGGATCGCCTCGTTCTACACCGCGGGCCGCGGCGTGGTCGCGCCGCTGATCGCGCGGCTCGCCCAGACCGCGCCCGAGCTGCGCGTGCTGCTGCAGGAGATCGACCCGCGCGAGTGCCTCGGCGTGATCGAGCGCGGCGGCGCCGACCTCGGCATCGTCCACGACTGGGAGATGGTGCCGCTCGAGCTCTCGCCCGCGCTCGAATCGGTGAAGCTGTTCACCGACATTGCCGACGTGCTGCTGCCGGCCGGCCATCCACTCGCTCAGGCCGATGCGGTCGACACGGCCCAGCTGCTCGGCGAGCGCTGGGTCTCGACCCACTCCGGCGCGATCTGCGACGACTGGCTCAACCAGATGTTCGCGATGCACGGCGCCCGCCCGAACGTGCCGTTCCGCGACAGCAACTTCAGCACCCACGTCGGCCTGGTCGGCGAGGGCGTCGCGGTAGCGCTGCTGCCGCGACTCGGTCGCGAGCTGCTGCCCGCGAGCGTGCGCGCCGTGCCGGTGCGCAACCCCACGCCGCAGCGGCACGTCTACTCGGTGTGGCGGCGGTCGAGCGCCGAGAACCAGGTGCGCCGGCACGTGCACGAGCAGCTGCTGGCGGTCACGCCTGAGTCTTCCGCGGCGCCCACGGCCGGCGCTCGGCTCAGCCGGCGCTGATCCGGAACTCCCACTCCCCCACCTCGACGACGTCGCCGTCGTGGAGCTGGCGGCCGCGGCGGGCCTCGACGCCGCCGTTGACGAGCACCGCCTCGGAGGCCAGCAGGTCCTTGCCGTCGGCGCCGCTGTCGACGACTCCGCCGAGCTTCAGCAGCTGGCCGAGCCGGATCATGTCGCCGGTGATCTTGATCTCTTGCATGCGATCAGAGTCGCTGGCGAGAGAGGGTATGCGCGCAGCAATGTGCATATAACGTGCACAGCTTCGGCTGCGAGCGAGAGCTCATCAGCGCGGCGCCATGCGGATCGCGCCGTCGAGGCGGATCACCTCGCCGTTGAGCATCGTGTTGGTGACGATGTGCTCGACGAGGTCGGCGTACTCGGACGGGCGCGCGAGCCGCGGCGGGAACGGGATCGACGCGGCCAACGACGCGCGAACCTCATCGGAGAGCTCGGCGAGCATCGGCGTGTCGAAGATGCCGGGGGCGATCGTCATCACGCGGATCCCCTTGGAGGAGAGCTCGCGCGCGACCGGCAGCGTCAACCCGACGACCCCACCCTTCGACGCGGCGTAGGCGACCTGGCCGATCTGGCCGTCATAGGCCGCGACCGAGGCGGTGTTGACACAGACCCCGCGCTCGCCCTCGTCGTTGGGCTGGTTGCCGATCATCTTGGCGGCCACCAACCGCAGCGCGTTGATCGTGCCGAGCAGATTCACGTTGATGACGTTGGCGAAGTGATCGAGCGGGGTCGGCCCGTCGCGGCCGATCAGCTTCGCCGGCCAGCCGACCCCGGCGCAGCAGACCGAAACCCGCAGGCCACCCGGAGCCGAACCGGCGGCGGCATCGACGGCACGCTGCACGGCCTCGGGATCGGTGACGTCGGTCGCCTGGGCGATGCCGCCGAGCTCAGCCGCGACCGACTCGGCACGCGGGACGTTGAGATCGGCGATCGTGACCGTCGCGCCCTCGGCCGCCAGGCGCCGCGCCGTCGCCTCACCGAGGCCCGATGCGCCACCAAAGACGATTGCTGCCGTGCCCTGGATCTGCATGGTTGGCCGCTCCTAGGAGATGGAATCGATCCGTAGCTTGCGAACGCCCGCGGGAATCGGGATCTCGACCTCGTCGCCGGCGTTCTTGCCCATCAGCGCCTGGGCCACCGGTGAGGCCGAAGAGATCAGCCCCTCCTTGGGGTTGGCCTCGTTCGGCGAGACGATCTTGAAGCTCTGAGTGGTGCTCTTGCCGAGGTCGGTGACCTCGACCGTGGAGCCGTGGCGCACGTCGTCGCCGGAGACGCCATCGACCACGACCGCGGCGCGAACCTGCTCGCGCAGCCTCAGGATCCGGGTCTCCAGATGTGCCTGGGCCTCCTTGGCGGCGTGGTACTCCCCGTTCTCCTTGAGGTCACCCCACTCGCGCGCGGTCTTGATGCGCGCGGCGATCCCGGCGCGTCCGCCGCTCTCGAGCTCGTTGAGCTCTTCGCGCAGGCGCTGCAGCTCACCGGCCGTCATTTCGATTGTGTCCATCAGGTCCTCCCGCCTTTCCGGGGCGCAGCACCTCGGCGCGTCCCCGCTACGACGTTAGCCGAGACCGGGCCGGCCGAGTGCTCCGGAGCCTGTCGCGCGCTTCACGCAGCAGTAACAGCATGTTCGCAACTGGGGTCGGCCCGCCCTGTATCGTCGTACGACTTGTTCAGGGGGAAGTTCATGCGACGGCGGCTGGGCCGTGGCCTCGCCTTTGCCGTCGCCGGGTTGCTCGGGGTGGGAATCCCGGTGGCGCTCGCGGGTGGCTGGGGGTCTGGCGCCACCTACCTCTCAACCGATACCGGAGCACAGACGCAGGAGAGCCCCGCCGTCGCGGTAAGCGGCGACGGTGACGTCGCCGCGCTGTGGCTCGACCAAGGCACGGCCACAACGCCGGGCACCGCCACGCTCGATGCCACGTCGGACACCGGCACCGGCTTCGGAACCGTCGCGGAGGTGAGCACGACCGCAGATCCCCTGGCCGCCTTCAATAACACCGACTACCCGCAGGTTGCAGAGGACGCGGCGGGCGACACGTTGGCGGTCTGGATCTCCAACGGCAGCGTGGAGGCCGGCTACCGGGCCGCCGGGGCATCGGGCTTCACTGATTCGACCGTCGATTCGACGTCCTATCCGGCTCAGGACCAGTTCCCGCAGCTCGCCATGGACCCGGCCGGAGATGCCGTGGTCACCTGGCAGCAGTACGAGAACGAATACGGAACCTGGTCGATCCACTACGCGGTGCTGAGCGCCGGCTCCTCCACCTTGACCGCGGAGCCGGCACTGCAATCGGGCATGCCGATCAGCGAGTCCGGTCAGCCCGATCCGCACGTCGCGGTCAACTCCTCCGGCGCCGCCGTGATCGTGTGGGTCGACGTCAACAGCGAGGCGATCGACTACGCGTATTCCTCCAGCCTGACCAGCCCCGGCTTCACGACGGTCGCGGGACCCTCGAATCCGGGCGCGTTGCTCACCGCTCCGGTCGCGGCGATCGCGGCCGACGGCGACGCCGCGGTCGCCTGGGATCAGGGAAGCGACGGCGGACCGGACGACGTCTACGAGGCTGACCTGCCGGCGACGACCGCCGGCAGCCAGGGCGCCCTTGAGAACGAGGGCCCGGTCAGCACGAACAGCGGTGATGGCACAGCGCTCGAGTCGACCTCCCAGGAGCACCCCGGAATCGCGATGAAGTCGAGCACCGCCGGCGACGACACGACGGCGCTTGGCTTCTACGACACCGTGGATGACCGGGTCGCGGCGCTGATCCGCCCGAGCGGCGACTACGGGACCAGCTGGAGCGGTCTCCTGGGCTCGCTGTACAACACCGACATGCCGGGCCAGGACTGGGTCCAGGAGCCCTCCGGCGACGAGGCGCAACCACAGATCGCGCTCGCCTCCTCCGCGGCAGGTGATGACGGCCCGCTGACGATGCTCTGGACCGACGGCAGCAATGGAGTCAGCTCGGTGACAAGCGACTCCAGCGGCACGTTCGCGAGCCCAGTCGCGCTCTCGAGCTCCCGGTCCGAGGGCGACTGCGATACCGCCAACGGTTCCTGCACCGCGCTCGCAGCCAACCCGAGCGGCGATGTCGCGGCGCTGTGGCAGCAGGCCGACGCCTCGAGCCACACCCAGGTCGTGGCCGACTGCTATCAGGCCTCGGCGTCGGTGACGGTGACGACGAGCTCCGATCCGGCGGCCTGCGACTCGCTGACCGCGACGACGACGACCACCACCGGCACGACGACCACCGGCACGACGGCCACCACCGGCACGACCACCACCCCCGCCACGACGCCCACCGACAGCACCCCGACCGCGACCGCCGCAGCCACGACCCCGACTCAGACCAGCACCACCCCCGCGACCCCCAGGGTCGCCAAGTCGATCGTGGTGAGCTCGCTCACGGGCACAATGATGGTGATCGTTCCTGGCTCGAACACACCGGTCCCGCTGAGCTCGCTGCAGTCGATCCCCAACGGCTCGGTGATCGAGCCCGGCGGCGGCACGGTCACGCTGACGTTCGCCCTGCCCGACGGCAGGACCGAGACCGGCAGCTTCTGGGGCGGCGAGTTCAAGGTTGTGCAGGCCCCGGGCGGCGGCGTCAGCCTGACGCTCGCGGGAGGCAGCTTCAACGGCTGCCCCACACCACCGAAGCACAAGTCCAAGAAGAAGCCGAAGCTCGCCGGTAGCGTCGCGAAGGCCCGGAAGCCGCCCAAGAAGAAGCCCGGGTCGACCGTGCGCAGCCTGTGGTCGAACGCCAAGGGCAACTTCACGACCAAGGGCAGCAACGGCGCGGCAGCGGTGCTCGGAACGACCTGGCTGACACGTGATCAGTGCGACGGCACGTACTTCTACGTCAAGAGCACCAGCAACGATCCGCGGGCCGCGATCGAGGTCACGGTGCTGCATCCGCACCGGCACAAGGTCAAGCTCAGGCGCGGGCACCATCTGGTCGCGCCGGCTCCCGGCTACAGCAGCTAGCCCGACGCTGGAGCAGCTAGCCCGACGTCACTCGCTCGCGCAGCAGAGCCAGATCGGTGTCGCCGAGACCGTTGGCGAGCAGCCACTCCGCGGCCGACCCGTGCTGAGCGTCGATCAACTCCAGGACGCGCTCGATCGTTCCCGGAACCGGAGCGTGCTCGTAGGGGTCGTGGCCCTCGAGCTGTGCGCGATAGGTCTCCGAGCTGCACAGCCGGTCGATGATCTGGACGATCCGCTCGCCGCTGGCCAGGTAGTCCTCCGCTATCTCCTCAGCCGGCACGCCGCTGGCTGCCAGCGCAAGTGCCACGACCGTCCCGGTCCGATCCTTGCCCGCCGCGCAGTGCACGAGCACCGCACCGCTTGCCCGGGCGATCTCACGCACGGCCGCGACGACCGAGTCGGGACGGGCGTGCATGTAGCTCAGATAGGCCTGCACGAACGGCGGCTCGTCCGGCAGCAGGACCGCGTCATCACGGCCCCACGGCCGCGTGCCCGGCTTGATCGTGTCGGCATCAAGCTCGGTATCACCCTGGGAGGGATAGAGCGAATGGTGCGCGATCCGTACCCGCTGCTCGCGCGTGAGTGGCCCGGCGCCCTCGAGCACCAGCTCGACGTCGGTGCGCAGATCGATCACCACCTCGAGGCTCTGTTCCTCAACCAGATGGCGGATGTCACCGGCAGTGAGCGACTGCAGGTTGTCAGAGCGCAGCAGCACCCCGGGAATCACGACGCGGGCGTTGACCGCACCGTCGAGCTCGATCCAGCGGGTGTCGGCGTCGTGGAGGGTCACGTCCATCCATGGTGACAGGCCTCGGCACGGCGCTCGCCACCAGATTGTTACCGCGCCGCGCGCCTCAGACGATCGTCGCGATCAGCGCGCCGGCAGCCATGATCGCCACGACCACGACGCTCACCGTCGCGACGATCCGGAACAGCCGTCCGTTGGCGGCATCGCCGAGCACGCTGCGGCGGTTGGCGAGCACGAGGATGAAGCCGAGCAGGATCGGCGTGATCAACCCGTTGAGGATCTGAGCGTTGACCAGCAACGAGATCAGGTTGCCCGGGACCAGCGCGACGGCGGCGCCGAGCCCCACCTCGAACGTGAACAGGCCCATGAACAGGCGCGCCTCGCCGAAACGCCGCGAGACGCTCGACTCGGTGCCGATCGCCTCACCGATCGCGTAGGAGGTGGAGAGCGGCACCACCGCCGCCGCCAGCGCGCTCGCGCCCAGCAACCCGATCGCGAACAGCTCCGATGCGAACCTGCCGGCGACCGGCTTGAGCGCGTTAGCCGCCTGCGAGGCCGACTGCAGCGGCGCACGCACGTGGATCGCGGCGGCCGTCGCGATGATGATGAAGATGCTCACGAGGTCAGCGAAGATCGCGCCGCTGACGGTGTCGATGCGGGTCGCCGCGTACTCGGCCGGGCCGGCGCCACGGTCGGCGACGGCGGCCGCCACGTAGAACTGCATGTACGGCGTGATCGTGGTGCCGATCAGCGCGACGCACAGCAGCAGGAAGCCGCGTGTGCCGAGCACGTGCGGCAGCACGAGGTGGCCGGCGGCCGTGCCCCAGTCGGGGTGCGCGAGCAGCGCCGCCACCGGATAGGCGATGAAGACGACGCTCAGCAGCAGGAACAGCCGCTCGGCGTAGCGGTAGCTGCCGAGCGTCACGAACGCCCAGATCGCGAGCGCGGCGAGCGGCACGCTGATGTAGCGGCTGACGTGCAGCAGCTCCATCGCCGCGGCGATCCCGGCGAACTCGCTCACCACCAGGCCGGTGTTGGCGATCAACAGCAGCAGCAGCGCGAACGCCGTGACCCGCAGGCTGAACTGCTCACGGATCAGCGCGCCCAGCCCCTGGCCGGTGAAGGCACCGAGCCGCGCGCACATCTCCTGCACGACCACCAGGCCGACGGTGACGATCAGCATCACGAACAGCGTGCGGTAGCCGAACCGCGCCCCGGCCGATGCGTAGGTGACGATGCCGCCGGCATCGTTGCCGGCGTTGGCGGCGATCAGACCCGGCCCGAGGACCGCGAGGATCAGCAGCAGGCGGCGGCGCATGGGCGGACGGGCCGGCGGCGCGGGCTCGTGCCCGCGGTCCGGCCGCGGCGCCGGCGCAGCGCCGAGCTCGGCCGTCACGACGGTGCCTGCCGGAAGAGCTGCAGCCTGCCCTTGTCGGGAACCAGTGCGTCGACAAGGTCGTCGGCGAGGACGCGGCCGAGCGGCCTGCCGTCGGCGTCGACCACGACGATCGAGGCGCTGCGGTTCTCGATCAGCTGCTCGGCGACCTCGGACAGCGGCGTCTCCGGCCCGACGGTCACCGGCCAGGGCGGGCCGATCAGCTCGGCGAGCCGCGTATCGGACTCGGCCAGCAGCAGCTCGAGCACGGTCACGTCGTCGAGCAGGCGGCCGTCGCCGTCGATGATCACGATCGCCGTGAGGTCGACCGCATGGCTCGCGAGCGCCCGCAGCTTGGCGCGAACCTCGCGGACCGTCTCGTGCTCGTTGCAGAGCACGAGCGTCGTCGTCATCAGGCCGCCCGCGCGGTTCTCGTCGTAGCCGAGCAGCGCCGCCAACCGCGACGCCACCTCGGCCGGCATCGCCCGCAGGAACCGCTCGCGCTCCTCGTCGGGCAGATCGCGCAGCGCGTCGGCGGCCTCGTCGGGCTCCATCTCGCTGAGCAGCTCGGCCACGACCTGGGGCTCGGAGTCGTGCAGCAGCGTGCGGACGTCGTCGGCCGCCATCTCCTCGACCGCGTGCGCCGCGGTCGCCGTGTCGAGCGAGTCGAGCAGCTGCCGGCGCTCGCTGCGTCCGAGCTGCTCGAGCAGATCGGCGAGCTCCCCGGGGCGCAGTGCCGTGAGCGCCTGGACGGGCTCGCGCAGGCGCACGCCGGCGGCGCGGTTCTCGTCGCTGAGCGGCTGGATCGCCGCCCAGTCGATCACGCGATCGGGCGTCGGCCGCGTGCGCAGGCGCGCCGGTCCGAGCCGCCGCACCAGGCTCGCGATGCTGACGTCGACGCCGACCACGCGCAGCTCGTCACGCAGCGGCGCGAGCAGCACATCGGCGGCGCGGATCACACGCCGTCCGTCGACGTCGATCAGCTGGTGGTCGAGCACGTCGGCCGCCAGCCCGACCTCGCCCGGCCGCCGAACGACGTCGCGCAGGTCGAGCCGGGCGCTGTTGAGCCGCACCTCGCCATGGCTGACCAGCGCGATCTGCTCGGCGTGCACCCAGGTGCGACGGCGGCCGATGCGGATCACCAGACCGGTCGCGGGTGGATACGGCTCCTGGCCCCCGGCGGCGGAGAAGTTGACGACGATCTCAACCAGGCGCCCGACTTCCTCGCCCGCCTGGTTGCGGACCGGCCGGCCGATCAGCCCGGCGCCGCTGACGAGCCCGTCACGGACGGCTCGCGACGCGAGCGCGCGCTGCGCACGCAGGCTGCGGTCGCGCAGCGAGCGCAACCTGCCCCAGCGCGGATGCGCGTAGCTGTTCTCGTTCTGAGTCATGACACAGGTGGCCTCCCCGGCGACCTGTGTCAGCGGCGGTCAGCAGACCGTCGGAGCGCAGGCTGGCGGAGAGATGCTGATAGTTCGGGGTTGGTCTTCGTCCATGAGCTTTCAGTGATCTCCGCGGCCCGCACATCCGGGCCGGCGCTTACGACAGGACGCTACCACCGACGTCCAACCCGCGGCGCGGCGATGATTAGAGGCAGATGAGCACCACGGTCAGAAATCTCGTCAACCTCAGCTCGGTCGCTAAGGAGTACGCGGCGCGGACGATTCTCGCCGACGTCACGCTCGGGATCGCCGACCGCGATCGCATCGGCGTGGTCGGCGGCAACGGCCAGGGCAAGTCGACGCTGCTCGAGCTGATCTCGGGTGCGGAGCAGCCCGACAGCGGTCAGGTCACGCGCCTCGGCGGGCTGCACCTCGACGCGCTCGACCAGAGCGACCGGCTGCCGGCGGGCGCGACGATCCGTGAGGTCCTGGTCGGTGATCGCGCGGAGCACGAGTGGGCCGGCGATCGCGAGTTCCGCGGTGTGCTCGCGGGGCTGCTCGGAGGTGTGACGCTCGAGCGCTTCGGCTCTGGGATCGACACGCCGCTGCAGGGACTCTCGGGCGGCGAGCGCCGCCGGATCGCGCTCGCGCGGGTGCTGCTCGACCACCCCGACCTGCTGTTGCTCGACGAGCCGACCAACCACCTCGACGTCGAGGCGATCACCTGGCTGGCCGGGCATCTCGCCGCGCGCGACGGCGCGATGCTGATCGTCACCCATGACCGCTGGTTCCTCGACGAGGTCTGCACGCACACCTGGGAGGTCGCTGACCGCAGCGTCCACCAGTACGAGGGCGGTTACGCGGCCTACGTGCTTGCGCGCACCGAGCGCGACCGCATCGAGGCCACGCGCGAGGAGCGACGCCGGCAGCTGATGCGCAAGGAGCTCGCCTGGCTGCGGCGCGGACCGCCGGCGCGGACGTCCAAGCCGAAGTTCCGGATCGAAGCCGCCAACGCGCTGATCGCCGATGAGCCGGCGGCGCGCGACCGCACCGAGCTGCTGCGGTTCGCGAGCTCGCGGCTCGGCAACAAGGTGATCGAGGCCGAGGACATCAGCTACGCCTACGGCGCCACCAAGATCGTCAACCACGTCACCTGGCGGCTCGGCCCCGGCGACCGCGTGGCGCTGGTCGGAGCCAACGGCTCGGGCAAGTCGACGCTGCTGCGACTGCTCGCCGGCGACCTCACCCCCAGCGGCGGTGAGCTGCAGCGCGGTGAGACGGTGAGGCTCGCGCACCTCTCGCAGGAGGCCGCCGAGATCCCGGAGCAGCGCACGGTGATCGAGGCCGTCGAGGAGGTCCGCCGCCGCGCGACGCTCGCGGGCGGCGAGGAGCTGACCGCCGGCCGGCTGGCCGAGCGCTTCGGCTTCCGCGGCGAGAAGGCGATCACCAGGGTCCGTGACCTCTCCGGCGGAGAGCGCCGGCGCCTGACGCTGATGCGGCTGCTGATGTCCGAGCCCAACGTGCTGCTGCTCGACGAGCCGACCAACGACCTCGACATCGAGACCCTGACCGCGCTCGAGGACCTGCTTGACCACTGGCCCGGAACGCTCGTGGTCGTCAGCCACGACCGCTATTTCGTCGAACGCGTCGCGGACAACGTGTTCGCGCTCGACGCACTCGGTGGCATCCGCCACCTGCCCGGCGGGACCGAGCAGTACCTCGGCGAGACCCGCGCGCCGGCCGCCGCCGCCGGCGCGCCCGGGCCGCAGCCCGGTGGCAGCCCGGCAGCGGCGAGCGGCGCACCGAAGGGAGCGCAGCTCAGGCAGGCGCGTAAGGACATGCAACGCCTCGAGCGGGAGCTCGAACGAAGCACCGCGCGCGAGCAGGAGCTGCACCTGGCGATGGCCGCGAGCGCGACTGACCATCAGCAGCTCGGGGCGCTCAGCGCCGAGCTCGATGCGCTGCTGGCCGCGCGCGAGCAGGCCGAATCCGACTGGCTCGAGACGGCGTCGTTGCTCGAGGGCGAGTGACCGGGCGGGCCGTGGCGATCGCAGATCTGCGGCGCCACGGCTGGCCAGGCACTGCGCGCCCCCGCGGGTCCCTGGTGAGCGGCTAGGGACAATACCACAACTTTTGTTGCTATATTGGCAAC
>DATASU010000230.1:0-3551 GCA_036269095.1 Solirubrobacteraceae bacterium | reverse complement strand
GAGGCCGACGCCGCTGACGCCGCCGACGGCGGGTCTCCGGGATCGAGCCCGTCCCCGGGGGAGCTCAACGAGTTCGAGCAGGGCCTGCTCAGTGATCTCTTCGCGGTCGTCGAGGAGCACGCCGACGAGGCCGCGATCGCGGTCGATCGTGAGCGCGTGCGTGAGGCGTTCGTCTACGCCTGCGAGCACCACGCCGATCAGTTCCGTCGCTCGGGTGAGGAGTTCATCGTGCACCCGGTCAGCGTCGCCAAGATCTGCGCCGGAATGCGCCTCGACACCGAGACGCTGTGCGCGGCGCTGCTGCATGACACCGTCGAGGACACGCAGGCATCGCTCGAGGACATCGAGCAGCGCTTTGGCGAGGAGATCTCCGGTCTCGTCGACGGCGTGACGAAGCTGACCGAGCTGACCTTCCAGTCGCGCGACGAGGCGCAGGCGGAGAACTACCGCAAGATGATGGTCGCGATGGCCTCGGATATCCGGGTCATCCTGATCAAGCTCGCCGATCGGCTGCACAACATGCGCACGATCGACGCGATGCCCAAGCAGAAGCAGATCAACAAGGCGCGTGAGACGCTGGACATCTACGCGCCGATCGCGCACCGCCTCGGCATCCATGCGATCAAGTGGGAGCTCGAGGATCTCGCGTTCCAGACTCTGCATCCGCGCAAGTACACCGAGATCAAGAGCCTGGTCTCGCAGCAGCGCGACGACCGCGAGCGCTACGTCAACGTGGCCGGGGATTACCTCGCCAAGGAACTGGTCGACGTCGGCATCCATGCCGAGATCTCGGGGCGCGCCAAGCACTTCTATTCGATCCACTCGAAGATGACCAAGAAGGGCCGCGAGTTCAACGAGATCTACGACCTCACGGCGATGCGCGTGATCGTCGGTTCGGTGAAGGACTGCTACGGCACGGTCGGCGTCATCCACTCGCTGTGGAAGCCGCTGCCCGGCCGTTTCAAGGACTTCATCGCGATGCCGAAGTTCAACATGTACCAGTCGCTGCACACGACCGTGATCGGGCCCGAGGGCCGCCCGCTGGAGATTCAGATCCGTACGCGCGCGATGCACGACCTTGCCGAGTTCGGGATCGCCGCGCACTGGATGTACAAGGACGGCGGGACACCGGCCGGCCGGGCGCCCGGCAAGGCCGGCGGCGATGCGGCGTTGCGCGACCCCGAGGGCAAGCTCAAGTGGCTGCGCACGCTGGTGGACTGGCAGAAGGATGTCTCGGACCCGCGCGAGTTCGTCGAGACGCTCAAGGTCGACCTGTTCGAGGACGACGTCTTCGTGTTCACGCCAAAGGGCGAGGTCAAATCGCTGGCCGCCGGTGCGACGCCGCTGGACTTCGCCTACGACGTCCACACCGACGTCGGGCACCGCTGTGTCGGCGCCAAGGTCAACGGCAAGATCGTGCCGCTGTCCTACCAGCTGCGCTCCGGTGACATCGTCGAGGTTCTGACGTCCAAGCGCGAGCGCGGCCCGTCGCGCGACTGGCTGTCACTGGTCAAGACGACGCGCGCCCGCAACAAGATCAAGGCCTGGTACAAGGCCGAGAGCCGCAAGGACACCGAGCACGCAGGCCGTGAGCTGCTGCAGGAGCAACTGCGCAAGCAGGGGCTGCCCTCGCAGAAGATCGTCGCGTCGCCGCTGATGGCCGAGGTGATCCGCGAGATGGGCTTCCGCAAGGGCGATGATTTCTACATCGCGCTGGGCGCCGCCAAGATTTCACCGCAGACCGTCATCAACAAGCTGATGCAGCGGCTGAAGGCCGGTGAGGCCGCGGAGACACAGCAGACGGCCGCCGCCGATCTGATGACCTCCGGCCGCCGCCGCTCGCGCTCGACCACCTCGTCGAACCGCTACGGGATCACCGTCGACGGGATCGACGAGGTCATGTTGCGGATGGCCAAGTGCTGTCATCCGGTGCCCGGCGATGAGATCGTCGGCTATATCTCGCTCGGACGCGGCATCACGATCCACCGCGACGACTGCCCCAACGCCGAGGTCCTGCGCAAGGATCCCGAGCGCTTCACGCCGGTCTCCTGGGATGGCGACGCCGAAACGTCATTTCAGGTCGAGATCGAGGTGCAGGGCTGGGATCGCCACCGCCTGCTGGAGGACATGTCGCGGACCTTCGCCGAGGCCGGGATCAACATCATCGAGGCGCGTTGCACCGTCAACCACCCGATGATCCGCAATCAGTTCATCGTCGAGGTCGGTGACACGCGCACGCTCGATCAGGCGATCACGCGACTGCGCAACATCGACAACGTCTTCGACGCATACCGCGTGACCCCGGGCGCCGCCGCCTAGAAACAGCGCTGCGGGCGGGGCTATCTCCCGGCCTGCCGGTCGAGGTCGACCCGCCGGATGCGGGTGAGGTGTGCGCTCGTCTGCGGAGACTTGATCACGACGAGCGCCTCGCCGGTGCCCATCGTGCTCACCTGTTCGGGTTCGACGCGGTAGCGCTCGACCATGCGCGCGCTGGTGCTCACGCCTGCGGTGCCGGTACCGGTCCCGAGCGTGCCGCCGCCGAACAGACCGCCGGCCGACCGCCGCTGGTAGCTCTGCTCCCACACGCGCCTTGTGCCGGCCAGCCGCGCCACGCGCTCGGCGGACTCCGGTACGTCCTGGCGGTGCGCGATCTTCAACGCCGTGTTGCCGAGGATCTGATCGCGCAGACCATGGCCGGCGCGGTCGAGGTCGGCGAGCTCCTGGGTCGCCAGCAGCACGCCGACACCGGCCTCCCGGCCGCGCGCGAGCAGCGCCAGCACGTTGTCTGAGTGCAGCGCCGAGAACTCGTCGATCGCCACCAGCGCGCCGAGCCCGCGACCGGCACCTTCACTCAGGCGCGCACCGGACGCTGAGACCAGATCCTGGACGGCGAGCGTGCCGAGCATCGAGGCGAGGCCGCCGTAGGTGCTCGAGTTGAGGCTGAAGAGCACGACCTCGCCGCCGCGCATCGCCCGTCGCAGATCGAGCGTCCGCTCCGGCGGCCCGGGCTCGAGCAACGGGCCGGTGTGCGACTCGCTGAGCACCGCCAGCCGCGAGGCCAGGCCGCGCACGGCGCTCTGCTGATCGGGCGTCAGCGAGCCGACATATTCGCGCACGTACTCCGAACGGATGCGCGGGGCCGAACGGCTGGCGGAGGCGAGCCGCTCGGGTGACATCAGCTCGACCACACGTGAGAGCGTCAGCGGCCGGTCGGGCTCGGTCTCCTGCGCCACCTGGATCGCCATCTGCAGGTAACGCTCGGCGGCGCGGCGATAGTGGGGCTCGGTGAAGCGCTCGGTGCTCAGCAGCTTGTCCTTGAGTTCGGTCGCGTTCCCGGTCGCGAGCGGGTTCCAGTGGCTGGGGCCGTCGGGCGTCCATTGGATGAACGCCCGGCCGCCCGCCTCGGCCGCCGCGCGCAGCTCACCGGCAAAAGCCGGACTGCCCTTGAGGTCGATCGCGACAACCGGACGGCCGCGCCGGATCTGGTCGGAGAGCAGGGTCAGCAGCGTCGTCGACTTGCCGGCTCCGGTGGCGCCGAGGATCAGGCCGTG
>DATASU010000229.1:0-30349 GCA_036269095.1 Solirubrobacteraceae bacterium | reverse complement strand
CTCGCGCACCCCGAGGATCCGCGGTTCATCACCGCCCTCTGTCTGACGGTCACGCTCGGTCCCGACGAGGCACTTGTACGACTCGCCTGCGCCGGGCATCCAGCGCCGATCCTCGTACCCGCGGACGGCACCCCACGCGCGGTCGCGACGCACGGCGACCTGCTCGGGATCTTCCCGGAGATCCGACTGGAGACGAGCGAGCTGGTGCTCCGTCGCGGCGACAGCCTCATTGCCTATACCGACGGCGTCACCGACCAGGGCCCCGAAGCACCGGCCTCACCCGAGCAGGCGCTCCGCGACCAGCCGGGCGCCGGTGCCGACCAGCTCGCGTCGACGCTCGAGCGGCTCGCTCGGCGCCCGTTCTCGCGCCATCCCGACGACGTCGCGATCCTCGCGCTGCGCTTCCTCGGAGGCGCGCCGGCACCCACGCCCCCGGCGCACACCACGGCCGTAGCCTCGTAGCCGCCGTCCGTAGCCTCGTAGCCACCGTGGCAGAGCAGAGACGGCCGTTACCGGACCGTCAGCCGTCGCGGAGCGCAACCCCCGCCACGCGCAGCGCCTCGACCATCGCGGCGATCGCCGGCGGCCGCCGCGCGCCGGGCAGCACAACGGCGCTGACCTGCCGGATCGCGCCCTTGCCGAGCGGGATCACTCTCACGTCCGGCCGGCGATGCGCTCGCAACGCGAGCGAGGGCAGCACCGTGACACCGAGCCCGGCGGCCACCAGGCTCTGGACGGTGACGTAGTCGTCGGTGGCGTAGACGATCTGCGGGTCGAAGCCCGCCTCTGCGGCGAGATGTAACAGGTGCGCGCGGCAGCGCTCGCAGCCCGCGATCCAGGCCTCGTCCTTGAAGTCGGCGAGCCTCGTGCGCTTGGCCTTGGCAGTGCTCGCGGTCACCAGCACGAGCTCGTCGTCGAACAACGGCTCGAATTCGAGCTCGCCCCCGCCCGGCGGGTCACTCTCGGGGTAGCCGAAGGTCAGCGCCAGATCGACCTCACCGGTGCGCAGCAGCTCGAGCGCCTCCGGTGGCTCCGCCTCGATCAGCGACACGCGGATGCCGGGATTCGACCCGCGCAGCGATCTGACCGCGGCCGGAAAGATCGTCGCGCTGCCGCTCGGGAAGGCCGCCACACGCACGCGGCCGCTGCGCAGCCCGGCGATCTCGGCCACCTGCTCCTGTGCCGCCGCGATCCGCGTGAGCACCGCGTCGGCATGCAGCACAAGCGCCTCGCCGGCCTCGGTCAGCCTGACACCGCGCGGCGTCCGATGAAGCAGTGCGGTGCCGACCTCCTCCTCGAGCCGCGCGATGTGATGGCTGACGGCCGGCTGGGTGTAGTCGAGTGCCCGCGCGGCGGCCGAGAAGGACCCCTCACGCGCCACCGCCTGAAGCACCGTCAGCCGTCGCAGGTCCAGCATCGCGTCGAACATATCAAGCGAATCTATGGCTCTGCCAAAAAATCATGATTGCGCTAATGCCCTGCGTGAGCGATGCTGAGCGCATGCTGCTTCCCGATGAGTTCGCACCGCAGTGCTGCTACCTCGACTCGGCCACCTACGGTCTCCCGCCCGCCTCGGCGCTGCGCGCGCTGTCGGCGGCGACGGCCGCCTGGGCCGCGGGCTCGTATGACCCGCTGACCTGCGACGACGCCGTGGCGCGCTCTCGCGGAGCGTTCGCCCGCATTCACGGCGTACCCGCGGCCGATGTCGCGATCGGCCATCAGGTGTCGCCGCTGGTCGGCGTGATTGCCGCGTCGTTACCACGCGGGTCCCGCGTGCTCGCAGCCGACGGGGACTTCACGAGCCTGCTGTTTCCGTTCCTCGCCGCGGGATGTGATGTGCGCAGCGTGCCGCTCGGGCAGATCGCGGAGTCGGTCGATGCGCACACCGATCTGGTGGCAGTCTCCGCCGTGCAGTCGGCGACCGGCCTCGTCGCCGACCTCGACGCGCTGGCCCGTGCCGCCGAGCACCACGGTGCGCTGACGCTGATCGACGGCACCCAGGCCTGCGGCTGGCTTCCGCTCGACGCGAGCCGCTTCACCGCGGTCGTCGCCGGCGGCTACAAATGGCTGTGCCATCCGCGTGGCACCGCCTTCATGACCGTCGCCCCGCGGCTGCGCGAGCAGCTGGTACCGCTTGCGGCCGGCTGGTATGCCGGTGAGAACCCGTGGGAGACCTGTTACGGAACGCCACTGCGGCTCGCGGCCGACGCGCGCCGCTTCGACGTCTCCCCCGCCTGGTTCAACTGGCACATGGCGGCAACGGCGCTCGAGGCCTTCGAGCAGCTCGGTGTTGCGCGAATTCACGAGCACGACGTCGCGCTCGCCGCCCGCCTGCGCAGCGGCCTCGGGCTCGAGCCGCACGGCTCGGCGATCGTCTCACTCGATGCCGGGCCCGACGCGGCAGAGCTGCTGGCCCGCGCCGGCGTGAAGGCTTCGGTGCGCGCCGGCAGGGTGCGGCTCGGCTGCCACCTCTACAACACCGCTGCGGACGTCGATCGTGCACTCGAGGCGCTCAGTGGCGCCACGGTTCAGCGCTCGGTGGCCTGAGCATCGGGCGGCGCCGGCACGACATCGGCGAAGACGAAGCCGTCGCGCTCGACGATCTCGCCGACCGTGACGGCGAGCGGAGCGCTGAAGTCCGGTCCGTCGACCACCACCGTATGGAACTCGCCGTTCTCGCCACAACGATCGACGGCCGCCGGCAACTCGGCCAGCAGCTCGTCGTCATACCAGCGCCCCGCAAGTTCGCTCGGCGCCTGAGCGCGGTCGACGCACGTGACCAACGCCCGCACGCCCGACGCGATCAGCTCGCGCGCGATCTCGGGGGTGGGCCGCCGCCACAGCGGAAACAGCGGCCGCAGGCCGGTGCCCTCGAGCATCCGCTCGCGGTAGGCGCGCACGTCCGTGAGGAACAGATCACCGAAGACCATCGCCGCGGCCCCGGCCGTCACGGCTGCCGTCACCGCCGTGCCCATGAGCTGCTCGTAGATCTCGTTGCTGCAGGGCCAGGGAAGCTCGACCACGTGAAGCGGGAGGCCCAACGCCTCCGCCTGCCGCTCGAGCAGCGCGCGGCGCACGCCATGCATCGCCACCCGGTCGAACTCGGCGTTGACGGTCGTCAGCAGACCGGTGACCTCGACTTCGCCGCCACTCAGGGCGTGATGCAGCGCGAGCGCGCTGTCCTTGCCCGAGGACCAGCTCATCCACGCTTTCGGCAGCGATCCCAACGCGCTCAGCTTACGCCGTCGTTTCGCGCCCGCCGCTAACTTGAAGGCATGGTTGCCCCGCACCGCGCCCGCGTGGAGGAGCTGCTCAGCCAGGCGGAAGCGGCACACCGCGCGCTGCTCATCGCGGTCCCGGCCGACGTCGGGGCCTCTTTGCCCGTCGATGCTCAGGGAATCACGCGCGCGATCGATCACATCGCCAGTGCCGCCGGCCTGTCTACCACCGAGCGCCGGCGGCTCGTGAGCCCCCACGCGGTCAACCCGGCGGTGCTGCACGCGCGCGTCTTCGGTGCCGCGCCGCTGACCGACGAGACCGTGATCGGTGCATTCGTCGAGGGAGCGCGCGTCAGAGCCGATGCGCTCGTCACGCTCGCCGGGGCCGTCGGCGACCCCGATCTGGTGCGCCAGGTCCACGCGCTGCTGATCGACCATCCACTGCCGACGGCCGACGGCCGCGAGACCATCGCCGACCCCGCGACGGCGCTGCGCGACGCCTACACGGCCCAGGAGCAGGCGGCGCTCGCGATCGCGGATCGCCTCGATGTCCGCGACCTCAACTGACACTCTAGGAATCGACGGCGCGCGAGCCTGCGCGCGAGCCGCTGCCGGCACGATGCTCGGCCAGCCAGACCCGCAATGCGTCAGCATCCATCGGCCGCGCGAGGTGGTAGCCCTGCGCGAGATCGCAGCCGAGCTCGCGGACCGATTCGAGCACGACCTCGTCTTCGATGCCCTCGGCGACGACCTCCATCGCGAGCGCGTGTCCGACCTCGACAGCCGCCCGCACGAGTGCGGCGTCGGTGTGGTCCTGCGACACGCGCTCGACGTAGGAGCGATCGAGCTTGAGGTCGCGGGCGGGAAGCAGCTTCAGCGTCTCCAGCGACGACCAGCCGCGCCCGAAGTCGTCGACTGAGATCGCGACCCCGGCGTCGGCGAGCGTCCTCAGCACGTCGGTCTTGGCCTCGAGCGCGGCGTGCTCGGTGAGCTCGAGCATCAGCACGCTGGGCGCGAGGTTGTAGGCGCCCAGGCGCTCCAGCACCAGCCGGGGCAGATCCCCGTTGACCACGTCGTGGGGTGAGATGTTGACGCTGACGGGCACGTCAAGCCCCGCCGCCACCTCGGCCAATGCTAGGTCGAGCACGTGCGTGGTCAGCTGCACGATCCGGCCAAGGCGCTCGGCAAGCGGCACGAACACATCGGGTGTGACGATCGGCTCGAGCGCCTTTGGCCAGCGCGCGAGCGCCTCGACCCTGCGAACCGCACCGGTGCGCAGATCGATCACCGGTTGGTAGACGAGCGTGAACGAGCGCTCCTCGAGCGCTCGCCGCAGCTGCTGGGCGACGGCCATCTGCGGCCGGTGCGCCGCGGCGATCTCGGCGTTCCATTCGACCATCGCCTCGGTACCGCGGCGCGCGATCTGAAGCGCCGAGTCCGCCTGGCGCAGCAGCGTCTGCGCGTCGCCACCGGCGGCCGAGCTCGCGAGCCCGCAGCGCACGTCGACCGACAGCGTCGACGCGGCGCCGCCGGCCATGAACGCCTCGAGGCTCTCACGCACACGCTTGCCGAGCTGCTGGAGACTCTGCGCGCCGGTCGCGACCGCGAACTCATCTCCGCCGACCCGCCCTACGACGATCGCGTCGCCGATGTCTTGAGCGAGCCTCGATCCGAGCAGCCGCAGCAGGTCATCGGCGGCCTCATAGCCAACGGCCTCGTTGACGTGATCGAAGTTGCGCACGTCCGCGACCGCCACGCAGATCGGCTCGTGCGCCAGCACCTCGGCCATCCGCCGCACGATCTCAGCCTTGTTCGGCAGTCCCGTCAGCTCGTCCTCGGTCGCGCGGCGGCGCAGCTCGCCCTGCGCGGCGCAGCGGTCGGTGACATCGGTGCCGATCAGGAACGTACCGCCGCCGCGGACCTCGACGACGACGTCGAGCACACGGTCACGGACCGCGACCTCGAACTGTGCGGGTCCCTGCTCCGGGCTGGCGGCCCCGACCGCCTCGAGCAGCGCCGGCTCGTCGGGCAGCAACTCGGCGAGCGAGCGCCCCACCTGCTCGGCGCCGAGCCCGAGCGCCGCCGCCGCGGCACCGTCGCACATCGTCACGATGCCCTCGCCGTCGAGCGCCATCAGCAGCACCGGCGCGTTCGCGACCACGACGTCGCGCTCGGCGCGCGTCGCCGCCGCCATCACCATCGAGCCCGAGAACGCGGCGAGCGCCTCACAGAGATCGATATGGGCCGGTGTCAGCTCGACGTCGAGGCGCCAGCCCAGGCAGAGCGCCCCCCGGGAGGCGTTACCGGCGCCGCGGTTGAGCGGCATCGAGACACCGAGACAGATCTCCTCGGCGGCGAAGAAGGGGAATTCCTTTGGGTCGTAGATCCCGCCGTTCGGCCCGCGCACGATCCGCGTGGTGCCGCCGAAGATCGTCGCACTGGCGGGATGCTCGGCGCCGTAGTAGCGGCCGCGCCACTCCTCCGTGCGGTTGCCGACGACGCCACACCAGGCCGAGCCCTTGTGCACGGTGTGCAGTACCAGTCCCGCTAGATCGGCGCCGAGCAGGCAGATCGCGGTCGTCGAGACGAGCTCGAAGATCTCCTCCTCGTTATCCGCCTCGGCGCCGCGCCGCAGCAGCGTCGCGAGCGCCATCGCCTCGGCCATCTGACGCTGCGCGCGTGCCAGGGTGCGCATCGTGCCGAGCGCCGGCCCCACCTGCGCGGCGATCAGCTCGATCAGCTCGACGTCCTTCGCGGTGAACTCACGCGGCTGGTATTCCTGGCCGGAGATCGCGCCGACCAGCCGCCCCTCGGCGTGCAGCGGCACGCCGAGACCGCTCACGACCTTGGCCCAGGCCGCAGGGTGCTCGAGCTCGGCGGCATAGTCGGAGACCACGACCGCGGCATTGCGACGGAAGGCCTCTCCGATCAGGCCCTGCCCGGAGCGAAACACCGGCTTCGGCTCGGGAACATGAGGGTCGTCGATCGCGAGCGGGACGAGCAGCCGCTCCTCCTCGTCCCAGAACGCCACGCTTGCGCCCTCGACGCCGAGCACCCGCCGCACCTCGGCGACGGCCACCCGCGCCAGCGCCGACGGGTCCAGCAACGAACTCGCCGCCACGATCACCTCGTGCAGCGCGCCGTCCTCCCCTGCAACGCCCGTCCGTTCGCCCACTCCACACATCTTCGTCGCCCGCGAGTCCGATGACAAGCGCCGCCGACAGACTGACGGGCCCGGCTCAGGCGACCGGCTGCTGTCCGAGCTCCGCGATCGCCGACTGCAGTTCGGCGCGAGCGCGGCTGATCGCCTCGGTGCCGGCGCCGATCGCGTCGAGCCCGAGAATCGTCGCACCGACGATCGGGCCCTCGTGCGCAAGGATCAGCGTGGCGTTGGCGGAGGTCGCCGTCACGAGTTGCTCGATCCGCTCGAGCATCCACGGCGGGGCGGCACGCATCAGCCCGCCGCCAATGACCACATCGGCGCCCGCGTCGCAGAGGTCCAAGCGGGTCAGCGCGGCCCGCGCGAATGCCGCGACCTCGTCGGCGACACGCTCGACGATCTTGCGCGCCGTCTGATCGACGTCGGCCTGGCCGTAGACGACCGGCGAGAGCTGCGCGAGCTCCTCCAGCGAGATTTCTCTGAAATGCACCGCCCGCGCAACCTCGAACGGCGTGCTCAGGCCGAAGTGCTCGGGCACCGCGTGCTCGAGCGTCGTCACCGGACCGCGACCGTCGGCGCTGCGGGATGCCGCGCTCAGGCCCGCCACGCCGACGTCATGCCCGCCGCCCCAGTCGCCGGTGATCGCGCCGAGCGCCGGGAACCGCGCCGCGCGCCCGTCCGGGGCGATGCCAACCGCGTTGATACCGCCGCCGCAGACGACCGCGACACCCCACCCACGGTCGGTCCCGGTGCGCAGCAACGCGAGCGTGTCGTTCTCGACGATCAGCTGCGGCGCCCATTCGAGCCGGCCGAGCGCCTGCTGCAGATCCTCGACCTCCTCAGGCAGGTCGGCACCGGCGAGCAGGACCCGCGCGATGTCGGCGATCCGCCCGTGCGCCGGTCCGGTGTCACCGGCTTGCTGGCCGGTGACACCGTCTGACGCCTCCCGCCCGTCGCGGCCTGACGTCGCTGCCGCATGGGCACCGGCGACGAGGCTTGAGAGGAGGTCGACGGACTGCGGGAAGCCAAGCGCGTGCGGCGAGCTGGTGCCGCCGCGGATAAGTGAAAGCAGGCGACCGTCGCCCGCGACAAGCGCGACGTCGGTCTTGATGTTGCCCCCGTCGATCGCGAGGACGACGCGCTCGTCGTGTGCGCTCATGCGTCGCGCAGCTGCCCGAGCAGCTCTCCGGCAAGCGCGTACTCGCGTACCAGCGGGTTTGTCATCAGCGCCATGCGCGCGAGCTCGTTGTCACCGCTGCGGGCCGCCGCCACGGCGATCCGCTCGTAGGCGGCGACGTGCTGGACGAGTCCCAGCAGCTCCGGCGCCAATGGCCGCTGCGGCAGCGGTGTCGCGCCCGATGCGTCGACCCGTGCGGGCAGTTCGACGACGTCGTCGGCCGCGAGTCCGGCCAGCGTGTCGCCGTTGCGCGTATCGACGACGAGCGTCTCGCCGCTGTCGGCGAACAGCGCCGTCAGCAGCTGGATCGCCGCCTCGCTGTAAAACGCGCCGCCACGCTGCTCCAGCAACTCCGGCTTGGTATCCACACCGGGGTCGCGGTAGAGGTCGAGCAGTCCCTGCTCGATCTCGGCGACGACCGCCGCACGTGGCTGCTCGTGTCGCTGCTTGTCGACCACCGCGCGCTCGGCGTAGAAGTAGCGCAGGTAGTAGGAGGGGATCGCACCGAGGTCGTCCAGCAGCCGGCGCGGGAGCGCGATCTCCGCGGCCAGATCATCGCCGAAGCGATCGAGCACGTCGCCGAGCACGTCGTGTCCGTCGAGCCACACCGAGCGGATCCAGGTCAGGTGGTTGAGCCCCACCTGATCGACGAGCACGCGCTCGGGCGGGACCTCGAGGTGCGCCGCTATCTGGCGCTGGAAGTTGATCGCCACGTTGCAGAGACCGATCGCACGATGGCCCGCGTCGAGCAGCGCGCGCGTGACGATCCCGACCGGGTTTGTGAAGTCGACGATCCAGGCACCGTCGGCCGCGATCTCACGCGCGCGCTGCGCGATCTCGAGCACGACCGGGACCGTGCGCATCGCCTTCGCCAACCCGCCGGCGCCGGTCGTCTCCTGACCGATGCAGCCACAGAGCGCCGGCGTGGTCTCATCGTGAAGCCTCGCGGCCTGACCGCCGACCCTGATCTGCAGCAGGACCGCGTCCGCACCGTCGAGTGCGCGATCGAGCTCACCTGAGAGCTCGAGCTGTCCGGCAAAGCCCTGGCGCGCCAGCATCCGCCGCGCCATCGCACCGACAATCGCCAGCCGCTCGGCATCGATGTCGTGGAGCACCAGCCGGTCGATTGCGAGGCGTTCACGCTCGCGCATCAACCCCGATACCAGCTCGGGGGTGTACGTCGAACCGGCGCCAATCACCGCCAGCTTCATCTGCTCTCCCGCCTACCGTGGCTCGGGATGAAGACCGTCACAATCCTCCCTCGGCGCCCACCCCAACGCTCGGGGCAGCGTAATTTGGAAAATCTCCTAACTAGATTACCATCGTAGCCCTGATTCCGGCCCTTCTGCAAGGACAAATGGTCATCGTGTTTGGGAAGCGCAATTACGATAAGGCACTCGACCGGCGTGGTTGCGAGACCCGCCCGCAGGCTGCCGCGGTGGCCGCACAGCCGCCCGATCGCCTATCGTGTGGCCGCACCTCACGTGAGGTTGGAGGGATCTGAATTTACGATGGCGCGCCCGAGCCAAGACAGCAGCGCAGCGGCCGAGTCGCGCCTCAGCCTGCTTCGCGAGCTCGGAGAGCAGTCCGTGCTCGAGACGATCTTCCGCAGGGGCCCGATCACGCGGCCCGAGATCGCGATCGCCGCCGAGCTGTCGAAGCCGACCGTCTCGGCCGCCGTCAGCCGGCTCGAGCAGGGCGGCCTGATCAGAGCCACCGGTCGCCGCACGGGCCAGCGTGGACGCAGCCCGATCGCATACATGGTCAGCAAGCAGGTGGGCTTTGTGGTCGGCGGTGACATCGGCGGCAGCAATCTGCGGGTCGCCGCGGCCGACCTGTTCGGGGAGCCGATCTGCGACCTCAAGCAGCCGACCACCAAGGCCGGCGGCCGTGCACTGGGGATGCAGCTGCTCGAGATGGTCACGGAGGTGATCGACAGCGCCGGCGCCGTCCACGGACGCCCGCTGGCGCTCGCGATCTCAACGCCGGGAATCATCGATCAGAGCACCGGACGCGTGACATCGCTGGCCTACAACGTCGCTCCCGAGGGTGGCTTCGATCCGATCGAGGTGATCCGCGATCGGCTCGATATCCCCGTGCTTGTTGAGAACAACGTCAACCTCGCGGCCGTCGGCGAGAAGTGGTTCGGGCTCGCGCGCGGGGTCTCGACGATGGTCTTCATCCTGCTCGGCGTCGGGATCGGCATGGGCATCGTGATCGATGACGAGGTCGTCCGCGGCGCACACGGCGCGGCCGGTGAGATCGGGTACCTACCGCTGTCCGTCGATCCGTTCAACCCACGGCATCGCCTACACGGTGGGCTCGAGGATGAGATCGGCGCGGCCGGGATCGTCAGCGCCTACAACGACGGTCGCGCCGGCGCTGATCCCGAGCTCTCAGCGGTGCAGGAGGTCTTTGAGCTGGCGGCGAAGGGCAACGAGTCGGCCCGCACGGTCGTCGACCTGGTCGCGGCGCGGCTCGGGACCGCGATCGCCACCGTCTGCGCGATCCTCGACCCCGAACTGGTCGTGCTCGGCGGCGGCATCGGCTCGAGCCCGTTGTTGCTGTCCCCGGTGCGCGGCGCCGCGGCATCGCTGGTGCCGATCACCGCCCGCATCGAGACCAGCCTGCTCGGCGACCGGGCCGCCCTGCGCGGGGCGATCGCCGTCGCGCTCAACACCGCACGCGCGACCCTGCTTTCGGCCGGCGCGGCGACGCCGGCCCGCGCACAACCGGCGCGCACCGCCCCGCGGCGCTGACAGCGGCGCGCGGCGTGTTTCCGCATTTGGCAAGGACTGACATCAACACCGGCGGATCCTTGCGCTCCGCCTATGACCGCGATACATTCCTTTTGTTTAGATCTTTTCCAAATAGTCGTGCTTCCGGCTCGTGGACGTCCTGAGGCCCTCGCGGGTGATCAGCTGCGCCCGAGCCGCGAATGCTTCGGTCAGGGGAAACGGAGGGTGTCGATGAAGCGCTTTATGAGGGTGGGTTTGCCCACCCTGGTCGGGCTGATCGCGACGGTGCTGGTGAGTGCCTCGGCGGCTTCCACAGCCGCCGCTGCCAGTAAGGCGTCGGGCAAGCTCGTGATTGACAATGAGAGCGGGGCCACCTGGTCCTGCCAGTTCAACCCGTTCAATCCGGCGGTGACGCTGACGTCGTTCGGCTTCATCTACGAGCCGCTCGAGTACGTGGACATCCTCGCGAAGTCCGCGAGCACCCAGGTCACGCCCTGGCTCGCAAGCTCGTCGAAGTGGTCCAACGGGTTCAAGACGCTGAGCTTCACGATGCACAGTGGCATCAAGTGGAGCGATGGCACGCCGCTGACCGCAGCCGACGTTGCCTACACGTTCAACGCCATGAAGAGCGATAAGGCGATCGACCTCAACGCGCTGTGGACGGCCGACGGCGGTCCGCTCACCAAGGTCACGGCCAAGGGCTCGACGGTCACGTTCGACTTCAAGTCGGCATCGCAGCCGTACTTCTACTACGTGGCCGACCAGACTCCGATCGTTCCGGAGCACATCTGGTCGAAGCTGAGCCAGAGCAAGCTGGCCTCCTACACCGACACCGCTCCGGTCGGATCAGGCCCGTACAAGGTCGGGGCCTGCACCGGCCAGAACATCAAGTACCTGGCCAACAGCAGCTACTGGCAGAGCAAGCCTGGTCATGCCGTGCCGGGCGTCGAGGAGGTCGACTACCCGTCGTTCCTCTCCAACACCTCGGCCAACCTCGATCTCTCCAACGGCCAGGCACAGTGGGGCGGTCAGTACGTCCCCAACATCCAGTCGTTCTACGTCGACAAGGACAAGGCGGCAAACCACTACTGGTTCCCGCCGGTGCTCAACGTCTCGTTGGTCCCGAACCTGACCAACCCGCTGCTCAAGCAGGTCGCGGTCCGCAAGGCGATCTCGCTGGCGATCAACCGCACGAAGGTCTCACAGCTCGGCGAGTCCGGCTATCAGAAGGCCGCGAACCAGACGGGCGTGATCCTGCCGACGTACTCGGCATGGTTTGACAAGTCACTGCCGGCGGTCAATTACAACCAGAGCGAGGCCGTGAAGACGCTCGAGGCCGCCGGCTTCAAGAAGGGCTCCAACGGCATCTTCGCCAAGGGCGGTCAGCCGCTCAAGTTCACGATCCAGACGATCAGCGGCTACTCCGACTGGGACGCGTCGCTGCAGATCATCACGCAGGAGCTGAAGGCCGTCGGCATCAGCGTCACGGTCCAGGACGAGAACTCCGGCCCGTACACGACCAACCTGCAGGGCGGCAAGTTCGAGCTTGCCTACGCCGGCAGCGGCGGTCCGGCTCCGAGCCCCGGCCCGAGCCCGTATTACGAACTCCGTGGCCTGCTCTACAGCGGTGACATCGGATCGACGAACTACTCACGGTTCAACTCGAAGTCGACCGATGCGCTGTTCAACCAGTACCCGGCCGACACGACCGCCCAGCAGCACCAGGTGGTCGACAAGATCGAGAAGGTGATGGATACGCAGTTCCCGGTGATCCCGGTCACCGAGGGCGTTGACTGGTTCCAGTACAACAGCGTCGCCTTCACCGGCTGGCCGACGCCGGCGAATCCGTACGCACAGCCGTCGCCGTATCAGAGCCCCGACATGGGCGTGGTGCTCACGCATCTGCAGCCCAAGTAAGCGAAAGCAGACAGCGGATAGACCCTGCGGATCTACGAGATGAGGTACCTCGCCCGACGCGGCGGAATCTTCCTGATCACGTTGTGGGCAGCACTGACCGTCAACTTCGCGATCCCGCGCATCATGCCCGGGAACGAAGCGGCGGCGGTGCTGTCCACCTTCCGCGGGGTCAACCCCGCAGCTGAGCACGCGCTCGAGATCGAGTTCGGCACGAACGTCCATCACAGCCTGATCTCGAGCTACTTCAGCTACCTGGGCAACTGCTTCAGCGGGCAGTTCGGATCCAACGCGCTGGGCGAATCGGTCGTGCACGCGATCGCCAGCGCGATGCCCTGGACGCTCGGGCTGGTCGGCGTGACCACCGTGATCGCGTTCATGATCGGCACGCTCGTCGGCATCTTCAGCGCCTGGTCGCGCGGCGGCAAGCTCGATGGGCTGCTGCCGCCGTTCCTGTTCATCATCTCGACGCTGCCGGTGTTCTTCGTCGGCCTGCTGCTGCTCTACGTGTTCTCGGTCAAGCTCGGCTGGCTGCCGCTGAGCGGCAACTACGACATCGGGTCGACCCCGGGACTGAGCCTCGCATTTGCCTGGGACGTCTTCAAGCACGCACTGCTGCCGGGCATCAGCCTGGTGATCGTGACCGCGGGCCTGTGGGTCTACTCGATGCGCAACAACATGGTCACGACGATCGCCGAGGACTATGTGAAGATGGCCCGCGCCAAGGGCCTGTCGAACGCGCGGATCATGTACGACTACGCCGCCCGCAATGCGATCCTGCCGAACCTGACCGGATTCGCGATGCAGCTCGGCTATGTGCTCGGCGGCTCGATCCTGGTCGAGTACCTGTTCTCATACCCCGGCCTCGGCTACCAGTTCTACACCGCGACCACTGATCACGACCTGCCGATGATGCAGGGCCTGTTCCTCTTCTACACGTTGGCTGTGCTGGTCTGCGTGCTGGTCGCCGACCTCGTCACCGCCGTGATCGACCCCCGCACGCGCGAGGCCTGAGATTGACTGTGCAGATGCCAGGCTCCGAGCTCGAGGCGCCCGACAGCGGCGCGCGCGCCGCCCGCCGTCGCGAGCTGCCACGGCTGCTGAAGGCGATCACCACGAGCCGCAAGGCGACGATCGGAACCCTGATTCTGCTGGTGATCGTGTTCGTCGCGGCCTTCCCCGGCCTGATCGCACCGGACAACCCGCAGGCGATCTCCTACACCCCCAACGCCGGGGTCTCCTGGTCGCACGTGCTCGGTACGACCTCGCTCGGTCAGGACGTCTTCTCGCAGCTGCTCTGGAGCACGCGCCAGACCCTGATCGTGACGCTGCTGGTGAGCGCGATCGCGACCTTCCTGTCGACCTTCGTCGGCGTCACCGCCGCCTACCTCGGCGGCGTCGCCGACCGTGCCATCACGATCGTCACCGATGTATTCCTGATCCTCCCGGTGCTGCCGCTGCTGATCCTGCTGGCGGCCTACCTCCCCCCCGGCGTAACCTCGCTGACGATCGTGCTGTGCATCACCAGCTGGGCCTTCCAGGCACGCCAGCTGCGCGCCCAGGGCCTGTCGCTGCGCAACCGCGACTTCCTGGTCTCGGCGAAGGTTCGCGGCGAGCGCTCGCTCTACATCATCTTCGCCGAGATCGTGCCGACGATGACCTCGCTGCTCGCCGCGTCGTTCCTGTCGCTGGCCGTGTACGTCGTCGGCTTCGCCGCCAGCCTGCAGTTCCTCGGGCTCGGCAACAGCGGCCAGCTGATGTGGGGCACGATGCTCTACAACGCGCAGCAGCAGTCCGCGCTCGAGTCGGGGAACATCTGGTGGGAGCTCGCCCCCGGGTTTGCCGTGGCACTGCTCGGGGCCGGCTTCGCGCTGCTCAACTACGCGTTTGACGAGATCGGCAACCCGGCGCTGCGCCCGGTGAAGAAGAAGCGCGCCGCGCGGCGCTCGCTGCCGCGGAGATCACGGCCATGAGCACACCCCCGGCGCTGCTCGAGGTTCAGGGCCTCACGATCGAGTACCTCACCGACGCCGCCGCGGTGCGGGCGGTCGACGCCGTCAGCTTCTCGGTCAACGCCGGGGAGTTCGTCGGCATCGTCGGCGAGTCGGGCTGCGGCAAGTCGACGATGCTGTTCGGGATCGCCCAGCTGCTTTCGCCGCCGGGCGAGGTGACGGCCGGCAGCGTCACCTTCCGCGGGCGGGACATGGTTCGGCTCAGCGCCGGTGAGCTCCGCCACATGCGCTGGCGCGACTTCTCGGTCGTGATGCAGAGCGCGATGAACGCGCTCAACCCGATGAAGAGCATCGGCGCGCAGTTCCGGGACGCGCTGCTGGCCCACGAGCGGATGCCGGCCGATCGCGTCAAGGAGCGCTCGGCCGAGGTGCTGACGCTCGTCGGGATCGACCCCGTGCACCTGCACAGCTATCCGCATCAGCTCAGCGGCGGCATGCGCCAGCGCGCGATGATCGCGATGGCACTGCTGTTCACGCCACAGCTGGTGGTGATGGACGAGCCGACCTCGGCGCTCGACGTCGTCGCGCAGCGTTCGCTGATGCTGAAGATCCGCGAGCTTCAGGAACGGCTCGGGTTTGCGGTGATCTTCGTGACCCATGACATGCACGTCGTCAACCGCTACTCCGACCGCGTGCTCGTGATGTACGCCGGGCAGGTCGTCGAGACGGCACCGACCGAGCAGCTCTTCGGCCAGCCGCGGCATCCCTACAGCCGCGGGCTGATCGAGGCATTTCCGAGCGTCACCGGCCCGCGCAGGGAGCTGGTCGGCATCCCCGGCTCACCGCCCGACCTGGCAGAGCCGATCAAGGGCTGCCGCTTCCGCGAGCGCTGTCCGGTGGCATTCGCTGCCTGCGCCGAGATCGAGCCGGCACTGATCGACGTCGAGGGCGCACAGGTTCGCTGCCTGCTCTACAGCGATGCGGGCGTCGTCGGCGAACGCGAACGCAGCGGAGCGCCGAGCGATGGCTGAGCAGCACCACAGCGCAGCCGATCCCGCCGCCGGGCAGCCGCTGCTGCGGGCCGAGTCGCTGACCCGCCATTTCCGTGTCGGCGGGACGTTCTCCAGCGAAACGCTGCACGCCGTCGACGCGGTCGACCTCACCGTCAACGAGCGCGAGATCGTCGCGCTCGTCGGTGAGAGTGGCAGCGGCAAGAGCACGATCGCGCGCCTGCTGGCCGGCATCCACAAGCCGACCGCCGGCGAGATCTACTACCGCGGCAGGCCGCTGCGCGGCCTGCGCTCGCGCAAGGACATGCTCTGGTACCGCGGTGAGGTCGGGATGGTCTTCCAGGATCCGTTCAGCGCCTTCAACCCGGTGCACCGGATCTCACACGGGATCATGCGCAACCTCAAGCTGCACCGACCCGAGCTCAGCGCCGCCGAGCGCCGTGCCGAGGCAGAGCGAGTCAGCGATCGAGTTGGCCTGTCGCCGCGTCTGCTCTCACGCTTTCCGCACGAGATGAGCGGCGGCGAACGCCAGCGGATCGGCTTCGCGCAGGCACTCGCGCTGCGCCCGAAGCTGATCCTCGCCGACGAGCCCGTGTCGATGCTCGACGTCTCGATCCGCGCCGGGATCCTCAACCTGATGGTCAAGCTGCGCGAGACCGAGGACGTCTCGCTGCTCTACATCACCCACGACCTCGCGAGCGCGCGCTACGTCGCCGACCGGATCCTCGTCATGTACGCGGGCAAGATCGCCGAGTCGGGCCCCACCGAGTCGGTGCTCGCCGACCCGCAGCACCCGTACACGCGCCTGCTGCTCTCCGCCGTCGCCGATCCGCTCGACGCCGACCCGGAGTTCGCGGCCGACACGGGCGAGCCGCCGCGTGTGATCAACCCCGGCGAGGGCTGCCGCTTCCGCTGGCGCTGCCCGTTCGCGATCGACGCGTGCCACACGGTCACGCCGCAGCCACGCAGAATCGGCGACTCCGACGTCGCCTGCCACGTCGCCGGCGAACCGGCGACGCACGCGGCAGGCGCTGCCGGAAGCCTCTAGGCGAAGACTTCGAGTGCGCCGGGAGCGGTCACGCTCGAGCTGATCATCGGGGCGGCGCCGCCGCCCGTCGTCTGCTCGAGAGCCGCCTGAGCTGCAGCCATACCAACCTGGGTCGCCTGAAACGCCTGAAGCGCTTCAACGGCCCCGAGGCCGCCCGATGCTCCACTTATCTGCATTGAGCTCATACGGCGATTGTCGGCATCGGGCCGGGCTATTCAAGCGCGCTGGACGAAAAGGCATCCGCGCGCTCGCGGCTGCCGCGCAGCTCGTAGGCCACAAACGCCGCACCGGCAATCAGCACGACACTCAATATCCACCCGAGCGCCGACGTACTGATCCCGACGTACTTGAGCCCCGAGGCGAGGATCACGAACGCGATCACCGGACGGATATAGCGATCGGGCACGCTCGAGGAGAGCAGCGAGCCGATGAACACCGCCGGAACCGAGCCGATGATCAGTGACGTCGTCAGGCCGAACTCGACCTTCCCGAAGATCAGCGCGCCGACCGCCGCGGCAAGCGTTAGCGGCACGGCCTGGGTGAGGTCGGTGCCGACCAGCTGCTTGGCGCTGATCGAGGGGTAGACGAACAGCAGCAGCACGATCATCAGCGAGCCGGCACCGACCGAGGTCATGCCGACCACCACGCCGCCGACGATGCCGATCAGCACGGTCACGATCGGCTTCGGGACGATCGCGTGGATCTCGTCGTTGCGAGTCTCGCCAGAGCGTCGGTCGAGCACGTAGCGCAGCACCATCGCCGCGGCGCCGATCAGCAGCGCGGTCCCGAGAATCACCTCGATGTGCTTGACGTCGCTCTTGGAGCCGCCCATCAGGCTCAGCAGGTAGGAGCCGAGGACCGCGGCGGGAACCGAGCCCGAGGCCATCAGCAGCACGAGCTTGCGATGCACGGTCCCGGCGCGCAGGTGCACACCGGCCCCGATCGGGCGCATCACGACCGACGCGACCAGATCGCTTGAGATCGCGGCCGCCGGTGTCACGCCGAACAGCAGGATCAGCATCGGCGTCATCAGCGCGCCACCACCGGCGCCGGTCATGCCGACCAGCAGCCCGACCACGGCACCGCCGAGAACGATGTAGGGATCAATGTGCATAAGCGCTGGCGGCGATGTTATTACACCTACCCGATTGGCTTTCGTTATTTGCTAGAGATGGTCTGGCAGAGCGACTGGAGCGTCAGCCGCGGACGGGCGCGGGAAGGCCGCGACGGGCCGTCAGCCGTCGTCGCGGGACAACAGGTAGCTTTGTGCGCGATGCCAGAGCCACGCTTCCGCTTCGTCTGCCTGCCCTCCGCGCTCGCCGGCACGCCGGCCGGCTGGGCGCGGGACATGCTCGAGGAGGGCGAGGTCGCGCTGCTCGCCTCAGACGGGCTCGACGCGATCAACCAGGTCGCGCACGAGCTCGGCCAGATCGCGGTCGCGCTGGTGCGCACCGAGCAGAACCGCGAGCGACAGGACCGTGCGGTGATGGCCTACGCCGACTCGCTGCCACTCGTATGGGTCGCCGCCGACTTCAGCGACGAGGTCCGCGCCTGGGCCCATGAACGCGGCCCGATGACGCTTTTGAGCGAAGCCGACGGCTCGCTCGGCGACGAGGAGCGGCGGCGGATCGACCGCTTCCTCGCGATCCTCGGACGCCAGTCCGAGTAGTCGGCCAATCAGACGCCGCCCGCGGGGCCGGCTTCCCCGAGGCTCGGGAAGAAACCCGTCAGAAATGACGCATAACGTCCCCAGCTTCGCCGCGACTCGCACGCGGAGAGCGGCCCGAGCTTCGCGGCCGGTCAGATGATTTCGAAGCTGAAGCCTTCGAACAGGCCGGTTTCGATCACGCCGGAGAGCGCTTTCAAGCGGGCGTGCAGGCCGTGCGGGATCTCGTCGAACCAGGCATCGATCACGAAGTTCCCCGATTCGGTCACGATCGGGCCGTCCTTGCCGCCGGCCACGCGCAGAGTCCAGCTCGTCGAGTGATGCGCGTCGAGCGCGCGGCCGACCAGGTCGACGGCGTGGCGGTCGACCTCGATCGGGATCGGGAAACCCTGCCCGAGGCGCTCGACGTGCTTGCTCGGGTCGATCGCCAGATACATCCTCTGGCAGGTCGTCCAGAGGATCTTCTCCATGAACATCGCGCCGCCACGGCCCTTGAGCAGGCGGCCGTCGGGATCGACCTCATCGGCGCCGTCGACACCCCACTCGGGCTGCACCGAACCCAGCGGAACCGTGGGAATCCCGAGCGTGTAGGCGGCCGTCTGGGTCTCGTAGGAGCTGGTCACGATGCGGATCGACAGCGACTCCCGCTGCACCCGCTGCCCGATCGCCCACAGCGCCATGTAGGTCGCCGAGCCCGAACCGATTCCGATCATCGCGCCGTCTGAGACCTTCGCGGCGATGCGCTCGGCGACCGCGCGCTTCTCCTCGATGTTGGTGACGCTCACCGGCCAGTGCAGCGCCGCTGACGCGTACCAGTCCGAGAGCTCTTCGTTGCCGCTGGACACAGTGATGCCGGAGCCTACCGTCAGTGCGCTAGGCGGCGCGGCGTTGGCGGGTGCCGTGCAGGCGGCGCTTGGCCGACAGCAGCCGCTCGTCCGCGGTCCGCAGCAGCAGCTCGATCGTGCTGCCGTCCTCGGGGAACACGGCGACCCCGATGCTCGTGCGCAGCTGCTCGTGCCCGCGCGAGGCGTGGGCCACGGCGCCGACGATCTTCTCCGCCAGCGGACGCGGGTTCGCGGTCGCCGGGGCGATCACGCAGAACTCATCGCCGCCGAGCCGCGCGACGGTGTCCTGCGAGCGCAGCGCGCCCTTGAGCGCGCCGGCGACGTCACACAGCATCTCGTCGCCGGCGGCATGGCCGAAGCGGTCGTTGAGCAGCTTGAAGCCGTCGAGGTCGAGCATCACCACGGTGAAGCGCTCGTCGGCGCGCTGGTGGCGCGCGATCTCATGGTCGGCCACCGACATCAGCAGGCGCCGGTTGGCCAGTCCGGTGAGCGGGTCGCTGTAGGCCGCCTGCTCCATCGCGTCGCGCTCGCGGCGCAAGCGGGTGCCCATCCCGTGCAGCACCGCCACGCTGGCGGCCGGAACGAGCACGACCAGCCACAGCGGCGGGATCGTGCTGCCGGGGACCGCCGAGGCAACTATCACGTCGCCGATCAGCACCGGCGCTGCGCACAGCAGCGTGCCGGTGGCGGTCGAGCCGATCGAGGCGGCGAGGATCACGCCGGGCAGCCCGATCCAGAAACCGCCGGGCCCGCCGATAACCCCCGCGAGCAGGCCGACCAGCGCCGCGATCAGGGCGACTCGGAGAGGCGCCGGGGCGACCCCGCGGCCGTTACCGGGTCGCCTCGCTCGGACATCGCCGTCCACGCGGCGGGTGCGCAGCATCGCCGGGTAGTTTGGTCAGAGCACCGGACGAAACCGATATGGATCCGGTGGGCGGCTCATTGGCGGCGGCTTCTACAGGCGGCGGTACATGATCAGCAGTCCGACGTAACCGTCGCGCGGATGGCGGAACGCCTCCGGCACGGTCGCGAGCACCTCGAAGCCGAGCGAGCGCCACAGCGCGACCGCGGGCGCGTTGGTCTCGACCACGGCGTTGAACTGCATCGCCTGGAAGCCCTGCTCGCGTGCCCAGGTGAGCACGTGCTCGGCGAGCCGGCGGCCCGCTCCCTGCCCGGCGCTCACGGGATCGACCATGAAGCTCGCCGAGGCGATGTGCGAACCGCCGGCCGGCCGGTTCGGGTAGGCGCAGGCGGAGCCGATCACCGCACCGCCAGCGCCGACGGCGACGAACGTGATCCCGGGCGCGGTCCGCATCCACTCACTGCGTGCCCGCTCGCTCGTGATCTCGGGGTCGATCGCGTAGGTCTCCCCCGCCGCGGCGATCGCCCGGTAGAACGGCCAGATCGCCGGCCAGTCCTCGTCGGTCGCAACGCGTATCAGCACGCGCCCAATTATCAGCTCTTCTGGCCGACGAGGATCAGGCCGTAGACAACCGCGGCCAGGCAGATCAGCAGCGCCACAGTTGCCGCGGCCGTACACGCGGCGGCCGCCGGCCCGCGGCTTGCCCGGCGCAGCTCGCTGGCACGGATCAACCCGACGACGGCGCCGGCGAACAGGATCGAGACGACCACGCTGGCGAGGATCGAGGACCAGACGACGCGGATCAGCGCCGAGGCGGTCGAGGCCACCAGGATCATGCCTGTGACGCCTCCGCGTGCGGGGTCGGGCCATGGGCCCGCGTTCCGCGGGCCTTGACGTAGACCGCGATCAGCGCAATCACCAGCACCACGCTCATGAAGATCGGCCCGGCGTCGCCGTTGCCGAACAGGTGCACGACCGCATAGACGACGGCGGCCACGCCGGCGGCGCAGGGGAGCGTCAGCACCCAGGCGGTGACGATCTCCCCGGCGACGCCCCAGCGCACCGCCGAGAGGCGCTTACCCGCGCCGGCACCCGCGATCCCGCCGGTGATGACGTGCGTCGTCGACAGTGGATAGCCGCCTCTGGAAGCGGCGAGGATCACCGCCGCGCCGGCCGTCTGCGCGACGAACCCCTGGGCGGGATCCATGCTGATGATCTTGGTGCCCAACGTCTTGATGATCCGCCAGCCGCCGGTGAAGGTCCCGAGCGAGATCGCTGTGGCGGCCGAGATCACCACCCACAGCGGCACGTGGAAGTTGGAGGCACTGAGCTTGCCGCTGGCGACCAGCGCCAATGTGATCAGGCCCATCGTCTTCTGCGCGTCGTTGGTGCCGTGTGATAGCGCGAGCAGTCCGCCGGAGACAACCTGTCCGAGCTTGAAGCCGCGGCTGACACCGCCGGGTCGCACCGATCGCACGATCCGGTATACGCAAACCACCGCGAGCCACGCCGCCGTGAACGCGACCAGCGGTGCGACGACGGCTGGGATGACGAGCTTGTCGAGAATGCCGCTGCCGCTGGCGGCACTCCAGCCCTTGGCCGCGATCGCCGAGCCGACGAGGCCGCCGATCAGGGCGTGCGACGAGCTCGACGGAAGCCCCACATACCAGGTCATCAGATTCCAGCTGATCGCGCCCAGCAAGCCGGCGTAGACGACCGTGCTGGTGACCGCATGCGTCTCGACGAAGCCCCTGGCGACGGTGTCGGCGACCTTCAGCGAGATGAACGCACCGACGAAGTTCAGCGCCGATGCGATCGCGATCGCGCGGCGCGGTCCGATAGCGCGCGTGGAGATCGACGTGGCGACGACGTTGGCGGTGTCGTGGAAGCCGTTGGTGAAGTCGAACGCAAGCGCCGTAACGACGACGATGACAAGGATGACGTCGACGCTCATGTGTTCTTGATCACGACGCCCTCGAGCACGTAGGCGGCCCGCTCGGTCGAATCGATCGCGTCCTCGAGGCGCTCGAATATGTCCTTCCAGCGGATCACGACCATCGGGTCGATGCCATCCTCGAACAGCGACGCGATCGCGCCGCGGACGAGCCGATCGCCTTCATTCTCGAGCCGGTGGACCTCGACCACGTGCCCGGAGATGTCCTCGAAGCGCCCGACCTTGTGAACCGCGCGGCAGAGCTCGCGCGCGGCATCGCGCAGCACCAACGCGAGCGCATCGGCCTGCACCATCGGCGCCTCGATCGCGTAGAGCCGCAGGAAGTCAGCGACCTCATCGACGAGATCGACGATGTCGTCGAGCGCCGAGGTCAGTGCGAGCAGGTCCGCGTGCTCGATCGGTGTCACGAACTCGCGGTTGAGGCGCGCGATCAGCTCCTCGACGATGCGATCGCCGTGGTGCTCGCAGTCGTTGATCGCGGCCGCCTTCTCGCCGTGGTCGGGAAACTCCTGCAGCAGTTGGTGAAGCAGCTCGGTGGCGGTCACGACGTTGTCGGCGGCCTGTTCGAGCAGCTCGAAGAAGATGTTGTGCCCACCGCGCAGGACGCGTTCCACGAACGCCAGCGCCCCGCTGGCGGTCAGCCGCCGGTTCTCAGCCATGGAACTCGCCTACCCGCGCGACGACCCGCGCCATTCGCCGTCCCGCCGCCCGCGGCCGGACATGTGAAAGGAGTGTGAAACCAAGGCAGCGCGCACTGTACAGACAGTCTCGTTGAGGCGACCCCCAACGCTCGTCCAGGCAACTCACAGCGCTCGCGCTTTTTGCCGATAATCAGGATTGATGACCGCCGTCGACCCGAGCCTGTTCGATATCGCACCCTCCTCGCAGGATCTGCTCGAGGAGGCGCGCCTCGGCGCGAACCGACTCGGCGGCAGCGAGACCGGGCGCGGCGGCGCGGCCGCTTCGCCGCAGGAGAGCCCGGCCGAGCTCGGCGACGACGCGCTGGTCGACTTCACCTCGGCGGCGCAGAACTGGTTCAACACCGAGCAGCAGGATGACGTGCCCGAGAGCGTGATCTCGGTGCAGTCGATGCTCTCGACGCTCGTCGGCTCGATGACGGCCAACGCCACCGAGGCGATGGCGACCGCGGCCGAGGTGTCACCCGGCGCGGCGCTCTCGCTGACGCAGCTCTGAGCCGCGCGGCTCGGAGACCGTCAGGCGACCGCGACGTCGACCGCGACCGCGAAGCGGCCGCGGAAGCGCACAGCGTTCGCCGCCGACAGCGCCGCGGCCCCGACCGCCAGCAGGAACGGCCCGCGCACCCCGAGTGGTCCGATCACCGCGCCCGCCAGCGCGGAGCCGGCGGCGATGCCGCCGATCAACGCCGAGAGCATCCAACCGAACGCCTCGTGCTCGCTGCCGGGGATGATCACCCGGCCGACGACCGAATAGACGCACGAGAACGTGGGCGCTATCGCCAGGCCCGCCACGAAACTGAAGACCGCAGCCAGCGCGATCGAGCCGGCGAACAGCAGCGGCGCCGTGACCAGGCAGTTGACGCCGAGCAGCAGCGCATAGCGCGATCCGAGCGCGGAGCCCCAGCTGGTTGAGCTGTAGTGGATGCCACCGGCCATGCTGCCGAGGCTCCAGAGCGCCAGCAGGAAGCCCGATGCCGGGCGCGAGCCATCGTGCAGCGCCAACGAGGGGATCCCGACCTCGACGGCGCCGATCGCAAAGCCCATCAGCGCCACCGGGATCAGCAACCAGCGCAGGTCGATGCTGTCGAGCGCCGAACCGTGCTGAGCGTCACCGGTCTCGTGTGCCGGGGGCCGGTCGAGCAGAGGCGAGCGCAGGAACAGCAGCGTGCCGCTGAGACCGATCGCGCCGAGAATCGCCACGGCAAAGGTGGGCGACGCGAGCGTGATCACGACGGTGGTGAACAGCGGCCCGGCGATCCAGATCGTCTCCTGGGCGATCGCCTCCATCGAGTAGGCCGTTTCGCGCACGTCGTGCTCGTCATAGAGGTCACGCAGGAGCGTACGCACGACCTGCGCGATCGGCGGCACCAGCGAACCCGCGAGCGCGGCGCAGACGATCAGCACGATCGCGGGCGCGTGCGCCTTGGCGGCAAGCGCAAGCGCCAGATAGAAACAGGCCTGGGTGGCCGACGCCGGACCGACGACCATGCGCCGGCCGACGCGGTCGATCAGTCGTCCGAGCAGCGGCCCGCCGATCGCGTTCGCGAACGCGCCCGCCCCCACCGCCACTCCGGCGGCGGCGTATGAGTGCGTCGCGCCGCGTACGAGCAGCAGCACCGCAAGCGATGACATGCCCTGCGGCAGGCGTCCGAGCAGTGCGGTGCTGAGCAGGCGCGCCGCGCCCGGCCTCGACAGAACGGCTCGGTAGTTATTGGCCACATGTCCATAGAAGCAGGCGCCCGCGGGCGGCCGCGCCGGCTTTGGACAGGGCGTCAGGGTCTACCGGGGTAGACCCTGACAGTTAGGCGGTGACCGGCTTCGACGCGGCCGCCGCCGCAACCGCGCGCTCGACGGCGTTCACGTCGCGCACCGCCCCGGTGTCGGCCGAGGTCGCCATCGCCGCGTAGGCGCGCAATGCCGGCGAGACGCTGCGTTCGCGCAGGTTCGGGACATACCCGGCGCCGGCCTCGAGGCGCTCGCGGCGCTCGGTCAGCTCGGCCTCGGAAACGTCGAGCGTGAGCCGGCGAGCGGGGATGTCGATCGCGATCGTGTCACCGGTCTCGACCAGCGCGATCGCGCCGCCTGATGCCGCCTCGGGTGAGACGTGGCCGATCGACAGCCCCGAGGTGCCGCCGGAGAAGCGCCCGTCGGTGATCAGCGCGCAGGCCTTGCCGAGCCCCTTGGCCTTCAGGTAGGAGGTTGGGTAGAGCATCTCCTGCATGCCGGGACCGCCGCGCGGGCCCTCGTAACGGATGACGACGACGTCACCCTCCTTGACCGCCCCGCCGAGGATCGCGTCGACCGCCTCCTCCTGGGATTCGACGACGACCGCCGGGCCGCTGAACTTCCAGATCGACTCGTCGACGCCGGCGGTCTTCACGACGGCGCCACGGACCGCGAGGTTGCCGTAGAGGATCGCCAGCCCGCCGTCCTTCGAGTAGGCGTGCTCGACGTCATGGATGCAGCCATCGGCGGCGTCGCTGTCGAGCGTGTCCCAGCGCTCGGATTGCGAGAAGGCCTGAGCCGAGCGCCTGCAACCGGGGGCCGCGTGGAACAGCTCGACGGCGCGCTCGCTCGGACGCTCGCCGCGGATGTCCCAGCTCTGCAGCCACTCGCCGATGCCGGCGGCGTGCACGGCGTGGACGTCCTCGTTGAGCAGCCCGCCGCGCCAGAGCTCGCCGAGGATCGCGGGGATCCCGCCGGCGCGGTGGACGTCCTCCATCAGGTAGGCGCCGTTCGGCGCCACCTTGCAGATGCACGGCACGCGCTTTGAGATCTCGTCGATGTCCTTCATCGTGAAGTCGAGCTCGGCCTCCTGCGCAGCGGCGAGCACGTGCAGCACGGTGTTGGTGGAGCCGCCCATCGCGATGTCGAGCGCGATCGCGTTCTCGAACGCCGCGCGGGTTGCCACCGCCCGCGGCAGCACGCTCTCGTCGTCCTCGTCGTAGTAGCGGCGGCAGAGCTCGACCGTGACGCGCCCCGCGTCCTCATACAGCGCGCGGCGCGCGGTGTGCGTGGCCAGTGTCGAGCCGTTGCCCGGCAGCGACAGACCGAGGGCCTCGGTCAGGCAGTTCATCGAATTGGCGGTGAACATCCCCGAGCACGATCCGCAGGTCGGGCAGGCCTGCTCCTCAATCCGCGCGATGTCCTCGTCGGAGACGTTGTCATCGACGGCGTCGGCGATCGCCGTGATCAGGTTCAGGCCCTTGCGCACGGTGCCGTCGACGAGCACCGCGGAGCCGCCCTCCATCGGGCCGCCGGAGACGAACACCGTCGGGATGTTCAGACGCAGTGCCGCGTTGAGCATCCCCGGCGTGATCTTGTCGCAGTTGGAGATGCACACGAGCGCGTCGGCGCAGTGCGCGTTTGCCATGTACTCGACGCTGTCGGCGATCAACTCGCGCGACGGCAGCGAGTAGAGCATTCCGCCGTGTCCCATCGCGATTCCGTCATCGACGGCGATCGTGTTGAACTCGCGTGCGATCCCACCGGCCGCGTGGATCGCCTCGCAGACGATCTCGCCCACCGGCTTGAGGTGCGTATGACCGGGCACGAACTGCGTGTAGGAGTTGGCGACCGCGATGATCGGCTTGCCGAAATCCTCGCGCGCGACGCCGGCGGCACGCAGCAGCGCGCGAGCACCGGCCATGTTGCGTCCGCGGGTGACGGTGTTTGACCTGAGCTCTGGCATCTCTCAAGGCTACCGACCCGAGCTTCGCCCCCGCCAGAGCCGCTGCGCTACAGCGGAAAAGGCGCGCCCTGGCGCGCCCATAACAAAGAACACAACCGTCCCGAATGGTTGACGGACCCCCGTGATTCGCCCCACGTGCGCGTCACTGTGGTACATGCCTGTTGCCTGGTGCGGACACTGAGATGGCTCGGGACGTTGGTCAGCTCTACACGGCCGGTGCAGATCGCCTTGCGCATCGGGCCCCCTCCGATGAGGCGCTCGACGCGGCGCTCGAGGGCTGCGGCCTCGGGCCGTTCAGGAGCGTGCTCGAGCTGGGCGGCGCGATCGGCGAGTTCACCGAGATGCTGGCACCCCGCTGCGAGCGACTCACGCGCATCGACGTCTCCGCGACCGCGGCCGCAATGGCGCGGCGCAGGCTGGTCGACTTTCCACGGGTCGAGGTCGTGCGCGGCGCGATCCCGGATGCGATCCCCGATCGCGAGTACGACCTCGTCGTCGCCTCCGAGATCCTCTACTTCCTGGACACCGACGCGTTCGAGCGGACGCTCGCGACAGTTCGCGCGCGGCTGCTGACCGGCGGCAGGTTCGTCGTCGTGCATTGGCGCACCGAGGAATCGACGCGGCTGTTCGCGGCCGGCGACGTTCACGCGCGGCTGCGCGACGACCCCTGGCTCAAACCGCTGCACACAGAGAGCACGCCCGACTTCATGCTCGACGTGCTCGAGCGCGGCTGAGCGGCGCGGACGCTACTTCGAAGACTTTGCGGCCGTCGCCTTGCCGCCCTTGCGGCCGGCCGCCACCTTCTGCGCGTGGTTGCCGCCGCTGCCGGATCCGCTGCTCTTGCGACTCTGGGCCGAGCCGCTGCTCTTGCCGCCCCGGCTCGACGACCCCTCCGAGTTCGAGATCGCGGCGGCGCGCGACTTGCTCATGCCCTGCTCGCGTAGGCCCTCGTACTGCTTGTCGTTCTTGATCGTCGGTCCGTGGTCCTTGGTCATCTCGGCCTCCTTTTGGCTCTCACCTGGGTCGCTACCCGCTGCGCCTGGTGGCTTATCGCCGGCCGCCGCGTGGTTGACTTGCGGGCTATGGACGCTCGTCTCGCCACGCTGCTCGAGGATCTCCACCGCCAAGGCGTCGAGCACGACGCCGGCAAGGCCGACCGGCTCGAGCGGCTGCGCAACCTCGAACCGGAGACGGCCGCGTTGCTGGCACTGCTGGTGCGCGCCACCGGCGCCCGGCGTGTGCTCGAGCTCGGCACCTCGAACGGCTACTCCACGGTCTGGCTGGCCGATGCCGTGGCCGCCAACAGCGGCAACCTCACGAGCGTCGAACTCGACCCGGAGCGCACGACCCAGGCGGCTCAGAACCTCGCGCAGGCCGGGCTGCGGGCGGTCGTCGACCTGCGGATCCAGGATGCCGCCGACACGCTCAGGCAATCCGACGACGACGAGTGGGACATGATCTTTCTCGACGCCGAGCGGCCGGCCTACACCGACTACTGGCCGGACCTCGTGCGAGTGCTACGCCCGCGCGGCGTGCTGGCCGTCGACAACGTGCTGTCACACGCCGGCGAGGTCGCGGACTTCCGCGCGCTGGTGAGCGCCGACGAGCGTGTCAGCGAGGCGCTCTCCGCGACCGGCGCCGGTGCGCTGCTGGTCGTGCGACTCTGACCCCGGCGTCGGGGACATGCTCGCTTCACCGCGATCGAGAGCCAGCGGCGTTGATCTCCGAGAGGCTCGCGATCCCGTGCGACCAACCGGGACTCGGCGTCCCGGCCGAGGTACTGCAGGCCCGGGCGGTGCCGCTGCACCGCCCGGGCTCGCCACCGCTACGGGTAGCTGGTTACGTCGACGGCGACGTCCGGATTGGTGATGAACGACGATCCGCCCACACCGTTGATGACCGTGTCGATGCCTCCGAGCCCACCGTTGGGATTGAGGAACACCGTCAGCAGCCCGTTGAACTGGACACCCGCCGTGTGTGGCGCCTCGAACGCCTCGGTGGCGTAGATCGGCACACCCTGGTTGAAGAACGAGTAGCTGCCCATGCCGTAGCCGTGGAAGCTCCTCACGCCGGTCGATACCTGGAACGCGGGATAGCCGTCGAACGTCTTTGAGGCCATCCATGCCGCCTGATCCGGCGCGTCATACGGCATCTCGTTCTGGAAGAACACGTCCTCACCGTTCTGACCGTTCCAGACCACCTCGGTCTTCTGGAAGTGCTCGACGGCCAGCCCGTAGGCGTCGACGTTGTCACCGTTGACGATCAGGCCGGTATCGGCGGTGTTGTCGGTCCAGCCGACGCCATTGCCGTGATCGGCACGCCAGGCCCAGATGTCATCGAGGATCGCGTCGTTGTCATTGACCTCGAAGGCGGTCGTCGCCTTGCCGGGCTCGGCGCCGCCGACCCGGAAGAACAGATCCTGGGCGAGCGTCGGATCGTTCACCTCGGCGTAGCCGCGGTCGGACGCGCCGCGATCGTCACTGCCAAGCTGCAGCAGTACCGGCGAGTTCTGCGGTCCGGCATCGAAGATCAGGCCAGAGAGCTTGATCCCCGGAACGTCCGCGGTCCGCATCGTCACGTTGCCGTGCTCCGGGATCAGCGTCGCGAAGCCGAGTCCGAGCACGATCGTGTTCGGGTGGTCGACCCGAATCGTCTGTGAGACGTCGTAGACGCCCGGCGTGAAGATCAGGTTGCGCCCGAGTGCGAGCGCGGCGTTGATCTCCCAGTCCGGTGTGCTCGGGCTCGCGACGAAGAAGCGCGAGATCGGAAGCGATTGACCCGCCTGGGTACCGCTCAGATACGACGGCCCGACCGAATTGCGGCGCACCGCCGGGACGAAGACCTTCATCGCCCCGTTGCCATCGGTATAGAGGTACGGCTCCTCCTCGGACACGGGCGTCGTGGCCACGTTCGTGTACTGACCCTGCGCGTTCGGATTGGTGGCCGTCGGCTCCGGCTCACCGAAGTCCGTCGCCGGGGCGCCGCTGGTGCCGAGGAACACCTGGTTCCACACGTAGTTGCTCGACGAACCGATCGCGCTGTTGCGGACGAAATACTGCTGCTGCCCGTAGAAGTCCAGCGCGCCGTTGACCTCGTCGTTGGCCATGTATCCGCCGCTGACGTCGCCGGTTCCGCAGTAGTCCTGCAGGACCGGGCTGCCGTTGATGATCACGCTGCGGATCGGGTCGGCCTGCGAGAGCGCGAGCAGATCCGCTGAGTCCTCGCAATCCCAGCTCTCGCCGTTGGACGGCCCGTAGTTGGTAGACGGGTTCGCGTTCGACGGCATGTCGACGTTGATCGTGAGGTTCGAGAGCGCGCGCCAGAAGTTGTCGGTGCCCTCGCAGTCGCCGTTGACGCACTGGTTGTAGACGTTGATCGCGCCGTTGATGACGACGTCACCGGGCTCGGCGCCGAGGCCCGAGACCTGGGTGTAGAAGCCGAGCTGGAAGTCGAGCGGATCGGATGCAGAGCCGTAGGTACCCGGCTCGAAGAAGATCGCGTAGCGCTGCGTGCCGAACTGGTTGCTCACCTGCTGCGTCGCGATCGCGTTGAGCTCGGTCTGGATCGATGCCTGCGACATCGACGTGTTGAAGGTGATGACGTTGGGCCCCAGGTTCGGATTCCCCGCGCCGAAGCTGTGCGCTGTCCTGTGCATGCTGTGAACGGCGGCGCTTGCGCCGGCCGGAACGGCCCAGAGCGCAAGACAGGCAAGCGCTGCGATTGGCCTGGTGAACTTCAATGTCCCTCTCCTTGAACGGACTGCGTTTGACGGTCCCGCCCGGGCATTGAGGTACCCGAGCCGCGGCGAAGCTAACACCGCCCAGACGCGCCGCGCAACTCGGAAGTGGATGAAACTAGTTGCGCATTTGCAGGGCTTTTATGAAACGTGTTGCGGGCCCTGGTGGAGATCGCTGAAACCCGTTTCGAGTTTCAGCGTCAGGAGTGCGCACTGAGACGGCGAGACCCCCGATTGCTCGGGGGTCTCGTTCCCGCTCAGGCGATCTGCCCCTGACTAGAAGAGCTTCAGCGTCTTGGTCAAGGTGTGGCTCTTGCCGTCCGCACCCTTTACCGTGAAGCTGAGCGTCAGCTTCTTCCGCTTGTACTTCGCGGCCACGCGCTTGGCGAGATGGAACCTGACCGTCGTCCTCCCGCCGGCCGAAGCTGTCGCCGTGAACGTCCCGAGCTTCTTGTGTCCGAAGCGGATCACGAGCGTCACCTTCGACCTCGCCTTGATTCTGGTGAGAGCCTCGCTCAAGCCCTTCTCGATCTTCGCCAGCGTCGCCGAGGAGCCCAGCGACCCGAGCTTCGGCGGTGTCGTGGTGGCGCCGCCCTTACCAGTCTCGGTGGTGCCCATGGCAGCCGTTGTCGTCGTGCCGGTCGGCGTGGTGGTCGTGGTCGTCGTAGTGGTGGTCGTGG
>DATASU010000228.1:0-38630 GCA_036269095.1 Solirubrobacteraceae bacterium | reverse complement strand
GCCGTTGCCGCCGTGCTCATGGTCGTGGCTGTGCTCGTGCTGGTGGATGTCGGCCGCCGGCACCGAGGTGTCGCTCGAGTGCGAGGTCATCGCGTCCTCGGCGGCCTTGCGCGCGCGCACGGCCGGGGTGAGGATCCCGAGGTCCTCCTGCGTATCGGCGTCGAGGAAGCGCGACGCCAGCCAGCGCATGATGTAGTCGGGCATCGACTTCGCGAACGGGATCTCCGGGTTCGTCGTCATGCCCTCCGGCTCGAAGCGCATGTAGCTGAACTTCCGCACCAGCGTCTCGAGCGGCACGCCGTACTGCAGCGCGATCGAGATCGAGGTCGCGAACGCGTTCATCATGCCGCGCATCGTCGAGCCTTCCTTGCCGATGTCGGTCAGGAAGATCTCGCCGACGCTGCCGTCCTCGTACTTGCCGGCGGTGATGTAGCCCTCATGGCCGCCGACCGAGAACTTGTGCGTGATCGACTCGCGCTCGCGCGGCATGCGGTTGCGCCGCGGCGCGACCGAGGCGACCGCCTCGGCCACCGCCTTCTGAATCGCGGCGTCGACGTCGACCTGCACCGGCGCGTCCTGCTGCGCGTCGGTGCGCAGCGCCTGTGCGGTCTTGGAACCGTCGCGGTAGATCGCCAGGGCCTTGACCCCGAGCCGCCACGCCTGCGTGTAGGCGTCGGCGATGTCATCGGCGGTGACCTCGTTGGGCATGTTGACGGTCTTCGAGATCGCGCCCGAGATGAACGGCTGGATCGCGCCCATCATCTTGATGTGGCCCATGTGCGAGATCGCGCGCTCGCCGACGGCCACGTCGAACACCGGCAGGTGCTCGGCCTTGAGATCGGGTGCGCCGACGATCGTGCCGTGCTCGTTGACGTAGGCGACGATCTGCTCGACCTGCTGGTCGTTGTAGCCGAGCGTCTCGAGTGCCAGCGGCACGGTCTTGTTGACGATCGTCATCTGACCGCCGCCGACGAGCTCCTTGAACTTGACCAGCGAGAAGTCGGGCTCGACGCCGGTCGTGTCGCAGTCCATCAGGAAGCTGATCGTGCCGGTCGGAGCGAGCACCGTCGCCTGCGCGTTGCGGTAGCCGTGCTGCTCGCCGAGCGCGACGGCCTCATCCCAGGTCGTGCGCGCGGCCTCGAGCAGCGCGCTGTCCGAGCAGCTCCGGTCCTCGAGCGCGTAGGACGCGTCGCGGTGCATGCGCATCACGGCGTTGTGCGGCTCGCGGTTCTCGGCATAGCGCTCATAGGGGCCGATCGCGCCGGCGACCTCGGCCGAGCGCAGGTAGCCACGCCCGGTCATCAGCGCGGTGATCGCGGCGGCGATGCCACGGCCCTCATCGGAGTCGTAGGGCAGGCCGTTGGCCATCAGGTAGGCGCCGAGGTTGGCGTAACCCATGCCGAGCTGACGGAAGGCGCGCGCGTTGACGGCGATCTCCTCGGTCGGATAGCTCGACGGCGAGACCACGATCTCCTGCGCGAGGAACACCACGTCGACGGCCTTCTCGAACGACTCGACGTTGAGGCTCCCGTCGGGGCGGCGGAACTTCATCAGGTTGAGCGACGCCAGGTTGCAGGCTGAGTTGTCGACGTGCATGTACTCAGAGCACGGGTTCGAGGCGTTGATCCGGCCCGAGTTCGGGCTCGTGTGCCACTGGTTGATGACCGTGTCGTACTGGACTCCCGGATCGGCGCAGCGCCAGGCCGCCTCGGCGATCTCGCGCAGCAGCTCGCGCGCCTTGACCGGCTCGCCGACCGGCTCACCACTGACGCGGCCGATCAGGTTCCAGTCCTCGTCGTTCTCGGCGGCGCGCATGAACTCGTCGGTGACGCGCACCGAGTTGTTGGCGTTCTGATACTGGATCGAGTGGAAGCCATCGCCGTCGATCGACATGTCGAAACCGGCGTCACGCAGGGCCGCGGCCTTGTCCTCCTCCTTGGCCTTGCACCAGATGAACTCGCGGATGTCCGGATGGTCGATGTCGAGCACGACCATCTTCGCCGCACGGCGGGTGCCGCCGCCGGACTTGATCGAGCCGGCCCACGCGTCGGCGCCGCGCATGAACGAGACCGGGCCCGATGCGGTGCCCCCCTTGCTCAGGTGCTCCATCGAGCCGCGGATCCGTGAGAGGTTGATGCCCGAGCCGGAGCCGCCGCGGAAGATCATGCCCTCCTTGGTGTTCCAGTCGAGGATCGACTCCATCGTGTCGTCGACCGAGAGGATGAAGCAGGCGCTCGCCTGCATCTTCGGGCTGCCCTCGGGATGCCAGCCGACGTTGAACCAGACGGGCGAGTTGAACGCCGCCATCTGGTGCAGCAGGATGTAGGTCAGCTCGTCCTCGAAGGCCTGTGCGTCGGCGTCGGTGGCGAAGTACCCGCGCTTGGCTCCCCAGCCTGCGATCGTGCCCGCGACGCGCGTGAGCATCTGTTTGACGGAGCGCTCGCGCTCCTCGGAACCGGGCCGTCCGCGGAAGTATTTCTGCGCGACGATGTTGGTCGAGTTCTGCGACCACGACGCCGGGAACTCGACGTCGGCCTGCTCGAACGAGACCTTGCCGCCGTGGCCGATGCGCGCATCGCGCAGCTCCCACTCGACGGTCGAAAACGGGTCCTGCCCGGCGGTGGTGAAGTACCGCTCGATCGAGAGGCCTTGCTCTGTGCTGCTATCCGTGATTGGGGCCTGCGGTGCCTTCGCCATTACCTGCCGTCTCCTTCGCGTCGCTGCTGCCTTGAACCGGTTCCTCGGCCCGCTGGGGGGTGGCTGAGGGGTCGAGAAGCATCCCGCTTCGGTCGGACGGAAAACACCGCCCGGAGGCCCCCCGCAACCGAAAACCCCGGTGGTTGCAGTAAAAGAAATTTTAGCGGCGCAAGACCGCTTTCATCGAAGCTCGGCGGCGCGCGCGGTTGACGCTGTCAGCGGGCGTCGCCGGCGGCGTCGGCGAGCGCCGCTTCAGCGCGGACGCGCTGCTCGGCCTCCTGCCGCACGGCCTCGGTGAGCTCGCGAACCTTGGCCTCGGCGGTGTCGGCGCGGGCCTTCTCGATCTCGAGCGCATGCTGCGTCGCCTCCGCCGCGGTCACCAGCTCGTGGCGGCTGCGCTGAACCTCGGTGATCTGCTCGCGGACCTTGGCGCCGAACTCCTCGAGCTCGCCGCCGCGCTTGGCCGCGGTCGCCTCGGCCGCCTCGGCGCGCGTCACCGCGGCCCGCAGCGCGTTCTGCGCCTGCTCGAAGTTGTTGCGGTGCTCCTGCACCTGGGCGCGCAGCAGCTCGACCTCGGCGACCAGCACCGAAGAGGCCTCGGAGCGCGCCTCGGCCAGCAGTGCCTCGACGTCCGGAGCGAGCGGCTCGCCGACGCCGGCGACCAGCTCGACGCTGCCCGCCACCGCGCCGCGCAGCAGCTCGATCTCGGCCGCGCGCTGCGCGAGTGCCGCGTCGAGCTCGGCCAGCGTCGACTCGAGCTCGGCGCTGCGGTGCCGCAGCGCGTCGGTCTCGGTGCGTACCGCGTCGGTCTCGGCGTGCGCGGCATCGATCCGTGACTGCGCGGTGTCGAGGTCATAGGTGTGCTGCGCGTCGGCGCGCACGGCGAGGTCGCGCAACGAGGCGATCTCGTCCTCGAGCGCGCTCACGCGCTCGCGTACGGCGCCGGTCTCGGTACGCGCCGCCGCGATCTCGTCATCCATCGCCGAGCGCGCTGCCGCCTGCTCGGCCTCACGCTGGTCGAGTGACTGCTGCATCACCGTGATCTGTGCCTGGGCGTGGGCGAGCTGCTCGTCGAGCGCGGTCACCTCACGCCTGCTCGCGGCCGCGCGCGCCTGCGCGACCTCGGCCGCGGAGCGGATCCGTTCGAGCTCGGAGACGCGGTCGGCGAGCTGCCCCTCGACCACCGCCTGTGAACGCGTTGCGGTGTCGGCGGCGGCACGGATCTGGGCCTCGAGCGAGCCCGCGTTGGCGGCTGCCGCCCGCGCCCGCGCCTCGGCCTGGTCGCGATCGGCGACGGCCTCGTCGCGGTCGGCCAGCGCCGCGTCACGCTCGGAGCGAGCCTCGTCGCGCTCGGTGCGCAGGTGCGCGAGGTCCGACTCGGCGGCGGCGCGGCGCTCGCGCTCGCTCTGCAGGCGCCGCTCGAGCTCGGCGATCGCCAGCCGGCGGGACTCGGCGCGGCGCTCGGCCTCGACCAGCCGCGTGGGCTCGTGAGCCGGTTCCTCCACTGCCGGTCGGCGGGGGTGGGTGGCGGGATCCAATCCCAGTGTCGCCGCGGCACCGTGGCCCGGGACCGCACTCAGGGCCGCGCGCCTACGCGCGGGCGCGGGCAGCCGCACGAGCTGACCATCGGGCAGCGCGAGTGAGAACGTCGCTCCGGGCCCGACGTGATCAAGCGGTGCCGAGAACGCGGCACGGATCAGCCCCGGCGGCCCCGGCAGCGCCGGGAGCTGCTCGTGGCGGTGCTCGGCGCCGTTGTCGTCGATCACGAGCGTGAGCTGGCCGGCGGGCATCTCGGGCGCCGGGCGCCCGGCGACGCGCAACAGCGCGGTGCCCGGAGCGGCCTCCACCTGCTCGAACTCGACCAGCTCGAATTGCGCCTCTGCCTCGGTCACGGCGCCCGCCATTCTATGCTGCTACGCCTATGAAGCTGCTCGTCACCGGCGGCGCGGGCTACATCGGCTCGATCGTCGCCCGCCTGCTGATCGCCAACGGCCATGAGATCGTGGTGCTCGACAACCTCGAGCGCGGCCACCGCGAGGCGGTCCCGGCGGAGGCCCAGCTGATCGTCGGCGACCTCCGCAATCCCGAGGATCCGCGTGGCGCGCTGCGCGCCGGGGGGTTCGACGGAGTGCTGCATTTCGCGGCGCTGGCGCTGGTCGGGGAGTCGGTCGAGCATCCCGAGCTCTACTACCGCACGAACGTGACGGGCACGCTCAATCTGCTCGAGGCGATGGTCGCCCACGAGGTGCCGCGCCTGGTCTTCAGCTCGACCTGTGCGGTCTACGGGCAGCCCGACGCGGTGCCGATCGCGGAGACCGCGACGCCGCGGCCGCAGAACGCCTACGGCGCCTCGAAGCTGGCCGCCGACCATCTGATCGGCGACTTCTGCACCGCCTATCCGATCGGCGCGGTCAGCCTGCGCTACTTCAACGTCGCCGGCGCCCACGGTGAGGCCGGCGAGGACCACGAGCCCGAGACGCACCTGATCCCGAACATCCTCAAGGTGCCGCTCGGGCAGCGAGACAGCGTGCAGATCTTCGGCAGCGATTACCCGACCGACGACGGCACCGCGGTGCGCGACTACATCCACATCGACGACCTCGCCGACGCGCACATGCTGGCGCTCGAGAACGCGCGTCAGGGTGAGCACCGGATCTTCAATCTCGGCAACGGCAACGGCTTCTCGGTGCGCGACGTGATCGCCGCCGTCGAGAGGGTCACCGGCACGACGATCCCGGCCGACGAGGCGCCGCGCCGCCCCGGCGATCCGCCGCGACTGGTCGCCGCCGGCGAGAAGATTCGTGAGGAGCTTGGCTGGGCACCGAAGAAGCCCGAGCTCGAGACGATGATCGCGGACGCCTGGGCCTTCGCCCAGCAGCACCCGCACGGCTACAGCGGCAGCTGAGTCAGCGCGGCAGCAGGTCGTCCAGCGCCGCCAGCGCCTGCGCGACGACCTGCTCGGGCGCGAGCCCGGCATCGAGCACGCGGATCCGCCGCGGCTCGGCGGCGGCGAGCTGCCGGTAGGCGTCGGCGATCCGCCGGAAGAACTCGGCGCCGCCCTGCTCGAGCCGGTCGGGCGCTTCCCCTCGGGCATCCGCGCGCGCTTGCGCGGATGCCGGATCGAGCGTCAGCAGCAGGGTCCGGTCGGGCCTCAGGCCGCCGGTGGCGAACAGGTTGAGCTCGCGCACCTGCTCGATCCCGAGTTCACGGCCGCCGCCCTGATAGGCGAGTGATGAGTCGACGAAGCGGTCGAGCAGCACCCACTCGCCGCCCGCGAGCGCGGGCTCCAGTGCCTCCTCGACGAGCTGGGCACGGGCGGCCGCGTAGAGCAGCGCCTCGGCGCGGGCGCCGACGGTCAGCCGCGGGTCCTTGACGAGTGCGCGCACCGCCTCCGACGTCTGCACACCGCCGGGTTCGCGCAGCAGCAGTGCCTGCACGCCGCTGCCCGCGAGCGCTGCTGCCAGGCCCCGGGCCAGCGTCGTCTTGCCGGCTCCGTCGACGCCCTCGATCGTGATCAGACGGCCACGTTCACTCATGCGCGGGACTGTAACTCGCATTAGCCTGTGTACATGCTGGAAACGCTCGAGCGACACCCCAACGCGCGCGCCGTGCTGAGCCCGGCGCTTGCGGCCGACGGCCGACCCTCGCATGCGTATCTGTTCCACGGTCCCGGCGGGGCCGGGAAACGTGTGCTCGCGCGTGAGTTCGCCGCGCGGCTGCTGGCCAGTGGCGCGCCCGATCCTGCCAGCGCGCAAGCGCGCGCGCTGGCAGGGGCACACCCTGATCTCACGTGGGTGGTCCCCAGCGGGGCGCATGAGATCCTCGTCGCCGACATCGACGAGCCGGTCGTGGCCGCCGCGACCAAGACGCCGTTTGAGTCGGCGCGGCGGGTGTTCGTGATCGAGAGCGCCGACCAGCTCGGCGACGAGTCGGCCAACCGCCTGCTGAAGACGCTCGAGGAGCCAGCGTCGTTCGTGCACCTGATCCTGATCAGCGATCGGCTCGCGGACGTGCTGCCGACGATCCGCTCGCGCTGCCAGGTCGTGCGCTTCGAACCGCCGAGCGTGGCCGAGCTCGCGGCCGAGCTGACGGCGGGCGGCACCGACGCCGCGGCCGCCGCGGCCTACGCGCGGCTGAGCCTCGGTGACGCCGGGCGCGCGCGTGAGCTCGCGGCGCCCGAGGGCGGCGAGCTGCGTGAGCGTGCTGTCGCGCTGGTGCGGCGGGCGCTGGCCGGCGAGGTCGGCGCGGCGGCACCGTGGGACGGGTTGCTGGCATCGGTGCGCGCGCGCGGTGAGCGGGTCAGGGTCGAGCTCGAAGACCAGCAGGCGGCCGAGCTCGAGCTGCTGCCGAGCCGCGAGCGCAAGCGGGCCGAGACCGAGTGGGGCGACCGCGTGCGGCGGCTGCGGCGCCGGGTCGAGACCGCGGCGCTCGAGCTGGCACTCGACCTGGTCGAGACCTGGCTGCTCGATCTGGTCGCACTCGCGCTCGGCGCCGCGGACCTCGTGCGCAACGCCGATCGCGTGAGTGAGCTGCGCGCCGACGCCGAGCTCGGGCGCGGTGGCGATCCGGTCGCGCTGCGGCGCGGGATCGAGCTTGTCGAGGACACGCGCCAGCGCTTTCAGCTCAATGTCTCCGAGGACCTCGCGCTCGAGGCATTGACCTACAGGCTTGAGCAGGTACTGGCGGGGTAGTTGGCCGGGCTCTTCAATCGCTCCTCGCGCAGGGAGGTCCAGGAGGCCCCACCGGACCGCTCGGTCACACGCGTGTACGTGCGCCCACCGCGGCGGGCCGACGAGTACGCGTTCGTGTCGCTGATGCGCGACAGTCGCACCTTTCACAAGCCATGGGCGAGCGCCCCGACCGATTCGGCCCGCTTCGCCGCCTATCTCGAGGACTCGAACCGGCCGGACTTCGAGGCGTTCCTGGTGTGCCGGATCGCCGATGACCGGCTGCTCGGCTTCTTCAACGTCTCGCAGATCACGCGTGGCTCGCTGCAGAGCGCCTATCTGGGCTACGCGGCCGGCGAGCGCTTCGCGCAGCAGGGTTACATGCGCGAGGGCATCGAACTGGTGCTGCAGGCGGCGTTCCTCGAACTGCGCCTGCACCGGCTCGAGGCCAACATCCAGCCCGGCAACGCCGCGTCGATCGCGCTGGCGCGCGGGGCCGGCTTCCACCGCGAGGGGTTCTCGCCCAGATACCTGAAGATCAGCGGTCGCTGGCGCGACCACGAGCGCTGGGCGCTGTTGGCAGACGATTGGCGTCGCGCCCGCGGGCTCGCCTAGAGGCGTTGCTCCCCGCGGTCCGTCGAGGTTGCGGCGGCCGCCGTCAAGTAGCTCTGCGCGGCTGCCGAGACTCACGGCATAGCGATCGCCACACGACATCTGCGCTGCGGGGCAGGCGTCGTCACTGCGTTGCGCTTGGGGGCGATGGGCTCGGCGGCCCGCGTGAGTCGGGCCGCCGAGCGGCGGCTTCAGGCCGCCGCGCCCGCCAGCTGCTCCGCGATGCCCGGGTAGATCAGCCCCTGGTCGTCGTGAAGTGAGCTCTTGATGAAGCGACTGAAGTCGTCGACCAGCGCCTCGGGCTGATTTGACTCGAGCGCATCGAGCGACGCGCTTGCGACCAGCTGCGGGGAGACCTTGTCAGCCTCGATGCCGGCGGCGAGGTCGGTGTCGACGTAGCCGACGTGCACGCCGACGACCTGGATGCCCTGGGCCTTGAGCTCGACCCGCGCCGCGTTGGTGAACGCCCACGCTGCCGACTTCGACGCCGAGTAGGTGGCAAGCGGTGGCATCGCCGCCCAGCTGACGACGCTCAGCACGTTGACGAACGCGCCGCCGCCGTTGGCCGTGAGCACCGGCGCGAATGTCTGGGTGCTGGTGACGAGGCTCAGGTAGTTGGTCTCGAGTTCGGCGCGTGCGTCTGCGAGCGTCGCCTGCAGCGGCAGCGCCGGGCGACCGATCCCGGCGTTGTTGACGACGAGCGTGACGTCGTCGAGCTGCTCGGCCAGTTCGGCGAAGCGCGTCGGGTCGGTGACGTCCAGCGCCACCGGCGCCAGACGCGGATCGCCGACGCCCGCGGGGTCGCGGACTCCGGCGTAGACCTTGGCGGCGCCGCGCGCGAGCAGCTCCTCGGCGATCGCCTTGCCGATTCCGCGGTTGGCGCCGGTCACGAGCGCGATTGATCCTTTGACGTTCATGGGGTGGACCTTTCTCTGGTCTCAATTAGATGATGAGCGTCATCCTAACATAGATGACGAGTAACATCTGAAATATGTTTGACTTGCGATAACTGGAAGGCGGAGACCCGATGCGGCGTTCACGCGAGGACAAGGCGAAGAGCAGGGAGCGGATCGTCGCGGTGGCGGCGGCGCGGATCCGCGAGGCCGGAACCGAGGCCCCCGGCGTGGCCGAGATCATGCACGAGGCCGGGATGACCCACGGCGGCTTCTACAAGCACTTCCAGTCCCGCGACGAGCTGATCGCCGCGGCACTCGAGCAGGCGCTGGTGGACGGCGATGCCTACGTCGACGAGCTCACCGACGCGGCCTCCGATCCGCTGGCGGCGTTCGTCGACTGGTATGTCTCGGCTGAGCACGTCGCCAATCCGGCGGCCGGATGCGCGGTCGCGGCGCTCGGTGGCGACGTCGGTCGCGGGAGCGAGGCGTTGCACGTGCTCTACCGCGCACAGGTCGAGCGCTATCTCGGCCGCCTCGAGCAGCTGCTCGGCAGCCGCGAGCGTGCGACCGTCGCGCTGGCGACGCTGGTCGGGGCGATCACCGTGGCACGCGGGCTCGGCGAGCCGCTGCTCGCCGAGGAGATCCTCGGCGACGTGCGCGCAGCGTTGAAGACGGCCGCGGGACCGCGCAAAACAGGTGTGCGAAGCTGACCGTCGGGTAAACTGAGGTGGTCTTGTCCGAGAGTTTCAGCTGCACCGCATTCGTCGACTCAGGCCGTCGGGTCGTGACGTTCGCCGGGGAGCTAGACCTCGCGAGGGTGGCCGAGGCGGACGCGATTCTGAGCGACGGCTTTGACGTGCTTGACGTGTCCGAGCTCGAGTTCCTCGACTCGTCCGGGCTGCGAGTTCTGCTGCTGGCGAGCCAGGATGCCGATCCGACGCCGGTGCTCTGTGGCGCGAGCGGCCAGGTCAAGCGCATCCTCGAGCTCTCCGGCATTGACAAGATGTTCGTAATGGAAGTGGCGGGGCGGCCGAATGGCAGACCGCCAAGCCCGCTCATCTAAGAATCACGGCGCCCGGCGCTGAAGGGGGAGTCTGTGTCAAAGGATCAAGAGCCGATCGGCTCGCTGCTCGCTTCCCGCCGTGATGAGGTGCTCGGCGCATGGGTCACCGCGCAACTCGCGGCATCGTCCTTGCGCATCGATCTGCGCTCGGAATCAGAGCTGCGCACCGAGTCCAAGCAGCTTCTGGACGCGCTGATCGACGCGCTGACCGCGGATCCGTCCGGCAGCATCGAGGGCACCGATTGGCTGACCGTTCGCCAGCACCTGGAGGAGCTGTCGCGCCAGCGCGCGCTCGACGGATACTCCCCGAGCGAGACCGCCACGTTCGTGTTCTCGTTCAAGCAGCCGGTGTTCGACCTGCTGCGCGAACAGAGCTCCGGCGACCAGTTGGGGGACCGCATCTGGCAGATGTCAACGATCATTGACAGCCTCGGGCTGCTTACCGTCGAGGCCCACCAGCGCACTCGCGAAGAGGTGATTCGTCGCCAGCAGGAGGAGCTGCTCGAGCTTTCGACGCCGGTGGTCAAGCTCTGGGACGGAGCCGTTGCCGTGCCGCTGATCGGCACGCTCGACAGCGCTCGCACGCAGGTCGTGATGGAGAGTCTGCTCGAGCGGATCGTCGAGACCGACGCCCAGATCGCGATCGTCGACATCACCGGCGTGCCGACGGTCGACACGCTGGTGGCCCAGCATCTGTTGCGCACCGTCGCCGCGGCCCGTCTGATGGGTGCCGACTGCATCATCAGCGGCATCCGCCCGCAGATCGCGCAGACGATCGTGCACCTCGGACTCGACCTCAGCGACGTGATCACCAAGGCGACGCTCGCCGACGCGTTCGAGGTCGCCCTGGCCAAGATGGGTCACGAGGTCGTCGCCCGCCGCGAGCACCAGGACTGACCTGATGGCCGGCTCCGGCGAGAGAATTCCGATCCTCAAGATGGGCAACGTGCTGCTCGTGTCGATCCAGCTCGACATGAACGACGCTGTCGCGATCGCACTGCAGGACGACCTCACCAGGCGGATCGTCGACACCAGGGCCCGCGGGGTGCTGATCGATATCTCCGCGCTGGAGATCGTCGATTCATTCATCGGCAGGATGCTCGTGGACACGGCAGCAGCGGCCAGCCTGCTCGATGCCACCACGGTGGTCGTCGGCATGCAGCCGGCGGTCGCGATCACGCTCGTCGAGCTCGGTCTGACGCTCGATGGCGTGCATACCGCGCTGTCTGTCGAGCGCGGCATGCAGTTCCTGGGGGCACGGTCAAGACGTGGATGAGAAGGGCCCGGCGGAGCTCCTCGACGTCCGCTCTGACGATGACGTCGTCCGAGCTCGTCGGGCGGCGCGCGAGGTCGCGATAACGGCGGGGCTGCGGCTCGTCGACCAGACGAAGTTCATCACCGCGGTGAGCGAGCTCGCGCGCAACATGACGCGCTACGCGGGCGGTGGCGAGATCGCGCTGGCCATCGTGCGTGATGGCGGCAGGCGCGGAGTCGAGGCGACCTTCGCCGATCAGGGGCCGGGGATCGAGGACGTCGAGCGCGCGATGCGCAACGGGTTCACGACCGGCAACGGACTGGGTCTCGGCCTCGGCGGCGCCAAGCGGCTCGTGCACGAGTTTCGGATCGACACGGCTCCCGGGAGCGGTACCCGGGTAACGGTGATCATGTGGGGTTGACCGCGCCAGTCCGGTTGGAGATCAGCGACTCCAGCGGAGTCGCACCGGTTCGTCGCACGCTCGCGAGGCTGGCTCGAGAGCTCGCGTTCTCGGAGGAGGACAGCGGGCGAGCGTCGCTCGTCGCCACCGAGCTCGCCACCAACCTCGTGCGGCACGCCACCGGCGGAGAGATCGTGATGCGCGCCGACCACGACGCGCTCGAGATCATCGCCTGGGATCGCGGACCGGGCATGCGCGACACGGCGAAGAGCCTCGTCGATGGGTTTTCGACCACGGGCGGATCGGGGACCGGGCTCGGCGCGGTTCACCGGATCGCCGACACCGTCGAGATGAATTCGACGGCGCCCGGCGGGACGGTGATCGTGACCACGGTCAGGCGACATTCAGACCGTCGTCCCGCGCTGCCCGCGGACGCCGATGGTCGGGTGCAGCCGGCGTATACCGGGCAGGCCGCCGGATTGGTGCTGGCGGTCGCTCCCGAGGTCGTCAGTGGCGATGCCTGGGGGGCTATCTCCTCCCGCAACGGTGACACCGTGATGCTCGCCGATGGACTCGGTCACGGGCCGGGCGCGGCCGAGGCCTCCGAACTGGCTGTCGCGACACTGCGATCGCATGAGCCGGTTGAGGAGACGCTCGAGCGCGCGCACGATGCGCTGCGACCGACCCGGGGCGCGGCGGTGGCGGTGGCTCAGGTCGACCGGCAGGCGCGGGTCCTGCACTTTGCCGGCGTCGGGAACATCGCCGCGGAGATCTGTGGGCGCGCGTCGAGCCGGTCGCTGGCGTCGATGAGCGGAACCGCGGGACGACAGGTACGGACGCTGCGATCGTTTCAGTACGAGCTGCCAGAGTCGGGCTTCCTGATCATGCACTCCGACGGATGCCGGTCCGGCTGGAGCGTCTATTCGGACCCGCAGCTGCGACGCCACTCTCCGCTGCTGATTGCTGCGACCCTGATCCGCGACTGGGAGCGGGGTCGTGACGACGTCAGCGTCGTCGTGCTGCCGCTGGCTGCGGATGAGCCGGGGTAGCAGCATGAGCGTGATTCGCGCACTCGCATCGGTTGACCTGCACTTCCAGGACGGAGTGGTACTCGCGCGCCAGCGGGCGCGCGATGTGGCTGCGCTGCTCGGGTTTGACACCGGGGCGCAGACACGGATCGCGACCGCCGTGTCCGAGCTTGCGCGCAACGCTCACCGCTACGCGGGCGGCGGCGTCGTCAACTTCTCGGTCGACGAGTCCTCACTGCTGATCGAGGTCTCAGACGCCGGTCCCGGGATCGCCGACCTCGAGGCGGTGCTCTCCGGGCGCTACCGCTCGACGACCGGCATGGGCCAGGGTCTCGTCGGCGTGCGCCGGCTGATGGATTCGTTCGATGTCGAGACGAGTGGCGCCGGCACGCGCGTGCGCACCTCCAAGCGGCTGCTGCAGCCGGGTGCGGTCGCGGGTGACAGCGTGCAACTGCGCGCCGAGCTCGCCCGCGGCAGCCTGCGCTCGGCCTATGACGAGGTCCAGACCCAGAACCAGGAGCTGCTGCAGGCACTGAACGAGCTGCGCAGCCGGCAGGAGGAGCTCCTGCACCTGAACCTCGAGCTCGAGGACACCAACCGCGGGGTCGTTGCCCTGTATGCCGAGCTCGACGAGCGTGCCGACCAGCTTCGCGACGCCGACAACCGGAAGAGCCGCTTTCTGGCCGACATGAGCCACGAGCTGCGGACGCCGCTGAACTCGATCGTCGCGCTGACCGAGCTGTTGTCGGCGGGCTCTGATCCGCTGACCTCCGAACAGCGCACGCAGGTGGAGTTCATCCGGCGCATGGCCACGGATCAGCTGCAGCTGGTCGGCGAACTGCTCGACCTCGCCAAGATCGAGGCAGGGCGTGCCGAGATCGCGCTCTCGGCCGTGTCGGTGCCCGAGCTGTTTGCGCTGCTGCGGACGCAGCTGCGCCCGCTGGTCGCGGGCTCGAAGGTGTCGCTCCTGTTCGTGAGCGAGCCGGGGCTTCCGCAGCTCGTGACCGACGAGCGCAAGCTCATGCACATCCTGCGCAACCTCGTCGGCAACGCGGTGAAGTTCACCGCCCAGGGCGAGGTGCTCGTCAGCGCCTCGGCTGTCGGCGACGAGCTCGAGCTGTCGGTCACCGATACCGGCGTCGGCATCGCCGGCCCCGACCTGGCGCGGATCTTCGACGAGTTCGTTCAGATCGAGGGTGAGCACCAGCGCAAGGTCCAGGGCACCGGACTGGGGTTACCGCTCGCCCGCAAGCTTGCGGTTCTGCTCGGTGGCACGCTCGAGGCGACCAGCACCCCGGGTGTCGGGTCGAAGTTCGTCGTCACGCTCCCATGGCGCTGGGCAGAGCCTGGCGTGGTGCAGCCGACAGTGCGCTCGACGGCGCTCGTCGCGGCTCCGGAATCGGTCGGCGGTGAGACTCGGCGCATCGAGCTGGTCCTGGTTGCCGACGACGATGAGGCGGCACGCTATGTCGTGCGTCAGCAGCTCGAGGGACTCGTCGGTGAGGTGATCGAGGCCGGCGACGGCGAGCAGGCGCTAGGGCTGCTGAGCTCTCGTCATCCTGCTGCCGTGATCCTCGATCTGTCGATGCCCGACGTCGGCGGCCTCGATGTGCTCGCGCGCATGCGGGCGATGCCGGAGCACGAACAGACCGCTGTGGTGATCCATACCTCAAAGGCGCTCGATGCCGTCGAGCGCAGTGAGATCGAGCTCCACGGGGCAGCGATCGTCGCCAAGGGAGAGGCGTCGGCGACGCGTCTGCTGACGGCGATCCTCGAACGGCGGTGGCCCCGGTGAACAGCCCCGCCCCCACCGCCGGGAGGCCGATCGAGATCCTGCTCGCGGACGATTCCGACGTTGGCCGCTATGTGATCGCGACGACGCTGAGACGGGCCGGGTTCAGCGTCAGGGAGGTGCCCGACGGCACCGAGGCGCTGCGCGAGGTGACCGCGAACCCGCCCGACATGGCGATTCTCGACGTCAAGATGCCGGGTCTCAACGGGATGGAGGTCTGCAGTCGGCTCAAGGCTGATCCGCGGACGAGCTTCGTTCCGATCCTGCTGCTGTCGGCGACGTTCCTGGACTCCTCGGCACGCGTCGAGGGCCTGGATCTGGGGGCCGACGGTTACCTGACACAGCCGGTCGAGGCTCCGGTTCTGATCGCCAGCGTTCGCTCGCTGCTGCGAACCCGGGCCGCCGAACGCGCCGAGCGGCGGGTGTCTACCGAATGGCAGGTCACGTTCGATGCGATCGGTGACGCGGTCGCGCTGATCGATGCCGACGGACGTGTGCTGCGTTGTAACGTCGCGTTCGCGGAAATCGTCGGATCGTCTCCCGAGCAGTTGGCGAACGAGCTCGTCTCCGAGCTGATTCCGGCACTGGCCGGTCTCGACGCGCGCGACCGCAGCACCAACTTTCCGGCCTCCTTCGGCGACCGCGAGTACTCGTGCCGGGTGGACGAGGTCCCGGGCGGCGACTCGGAATCGCATGCGGTGCTGATCCTCAGGGATGTGACCGCCGAGCGCGAGCTCGGACGCGAACGCGAACGCATCCTCGGCCGCGAGCGGATGATCTCGCGCACGTTGCAGGAGGCGCTGGTTCCCGGGCGACTGCCCTCGATCCCGGGGCTGAAGCTCAGCTCGAAATATCTACTCGGTGAATCCGGTGTGCTCGTCGGTGGTGACTGGTTTGACGTCATTCCGACACCCGCAGGGGTCTGGCTCACCGTCGGAGACAACGCCGGTCATGGGGTGGTCGCGGCCGCGCGCGCCGTACAGCTGCGCAACAACCTGCGACTGCTGGCCGACGAGGGCTATCCGCCGGCGGAGGCGATGACACGTCTCAGCAACGTGCTTCAAGCCGGCGGCCAGGGCGAGATCGCGTCGGCGATGATCATCGCGCTCGAGCGTCCGCTGACGACCGGAGCGATCGTCTGTGCCGGCCATCCGCCGGCGCTGCTGGTGCGTGTTGGTGAGCGTCACGTTCGTCGGCTCGACGAGGCAGCGGGCCCGGTGCTCGGGGTGCCGAACGTCGAATATGAGGCCGTCGAGGTCACGCTCGAGCAGGGCGATGCGTTGCTGCTCTACACCGACGGGCTGATCGAGCGGCGCGGCGAGACGATCGATGACGGCATCGACCGTCTCTGCGAAGTGATCGCCGATCTACCGGTGTCGGCAATGGCCGAGCACGCCTTCTCGACGCTGCTCCCGGAGACCCCGAGCGACGATGCCGCGATCATCGTCGCTGAGCTATGTCGTCCGTAGGGCTCGTGCGTGAATGGAGCGCGACGACCCCTGACACGATCAGGTCAGTGCGGCGAGCCGTCGCGGATTACGCCCACAGGCTCGGTGTGGCCGGCGAGAAGCTCGACGCGGTTGTGCTTGCGGTCTCCGAGGCCGCGACCAACGTGGTGGTTCATGCGTACCCCGATCACATCGGGCCGCTTCACCTGAGCGCGATGGTCAGCGGCGGTGAGCTCTGCGTGCGGATCGTCGATGACGGTGTCGGCTGCAACGCCGGATCGCGCAACCCTGGGCTGGGCCTCGGACTCGGGCTGATTGCAGATTCGTGTGACCACTTCACGCTCGTTCAGCGGCGGCCACGCGGAACCACGGCGACGCTGCGCTTCCAACTGGCCGACTGAGGATCCCGTGGCCGGTCTCCGCGGCGCGAGGAGCCGAGGAGACCGGCTGCCCGTTCGCTTCAGGGCAGGATCGGCGAGGCCGCGAGGACCTCGTCGAGGGAGGGGCGGCGGTCGGGCACAGGAGAGATGTACCCGTCGACCGCCGCGTACTCCCAGGCTGGGCCATCGCTGATCAGGCGGTCGAGCGCGTGCAGCAGCGCGGCGACGTCGGCGCTGCCGGTCCCGAGGCCGATGCTGACGCGCACCGCGCCGCCGTCACCGAGGCCGAAGCGCTGCAGCAGCGGATGGGCGCAGAACTTGCCGCCGCGCACGCCGATGCCATGCTCGGCGGAGAGGTAGGCGGCGACGAGGTCGGCACGGTAGCCGGGAACGTTGAAGCTGGCGACGCCGACCAGGTCGCGCAGCTCGGGCCAGAGGCGCAGCGGCGCGATGCCGAGGCGATCGAGTCCGTCGAGCAGCTGCCGGTAGAGCGTCAGCTCGTGCTCGCGGATCGTGTCGAATCCGATCGCGTGCAGCGCCTCGAAGGCGGCCCCGAGTGAGACCGCGCCGACGAGGTTGGGGGTGCCGCCCTCGTGGCGCGCCGGGCTTGGCTTCCACTCGACGTCCGCGAGCGTGACCGACTGGACGGCGCCGCCACCGAACTGGTGCGGTCGCGCGGCGTCGAGCCAATCGCGGCGACCGATCAGCGCGCCGCCGCCATAGGGCGCGTAGAGCTTGTGACCCGAGCAGGCGAGGTAGTCGATGCCGGCACCGGCGAGGTCGATCGGCCGGTGCGGTGCGAGCTGGGCGCCGTCGACCGCCAGCCGCGCGCCGTAGCGGTGCGCGATCTGCGCGACCGCCGGCAGCGGCAGGCACTCGCCGGTGACATTGGATGCTCCGGTGACCGTCACGAGCGCGGCCTGTTCGTGCTCGAGCTCGAGCTCGAGTGCGGCCAGGCTGCCGCCGACGCTGGCGGCCGCCGGGATCGGGGTTGACACCCCGCGACGCCACGGCAGCAGGTTGGCGTGATGCTCGAAGTCGAAGTGCACGACACGCCCCGGCGTGGCGCTCTGCAGCAGGTTGAGCGCATCGGTGGTGTTGCGCGTGAAGATCGTGACGTCGTCGGCGCGCGCGCCGGTGAGCTCGGAGACCGTCGCGCGGGCACGTTCATAGGCAGCCGTGCTGAGGCGCGAGAGATAGCTCTGGCCGCGGTGGATGCTCGCGTAGTGAGCCATCGTGTCCGTGACCACGCGCTGGACGCTCTTGAGCGGCGGGGCGCTCGCCGCGTAGTCGAAGCTGATGAAGCGCGTGTGTCGACCGTCGACGAGCGGAACCTCGGTGACGGAGTCCGCGAGCTCTGCCAGCGGCTGTCGGTTGGTCGTGGCTGACGCACTATGAGGGAGCGGAATGGCCATAAAACCTACTATATCAATGGTATTTGTTGGATTGGCGTATGGTCGCGGCCTGCCTCGAGCCGGCATCTGGGGTCCGGGCTCAGCTCGGAACCCCCTGCTCGAACAGCTCCGCGACGCGGTCGGCATCCATCGGCCGCAGCAGGCTCTCCTCGAACATCTCGTCGACATCGTCGAAGCCGCCCGCGCGCAGCTGATCGATCGCCGCGGGTACGTCGTAGCCGGTGCAGCGAAGCTCGATGTCGGGTCCAAGCACCGCCCAGAACGCTCCGCGGCGGCCCTCGTAGGGCATCCCGACGCTGCCGGCGTTGACGAAGCGCCAGCGGTAGACGCGGCGATCGAAGCCGCGATGGGTGTGGCCGCCGACGATCGTCGGCGGGTTGCCGGCATCGGAGGCGAGGATCTCGCCGAGACGGTCGTCGGAGGTCAGCGTCGTGATGATCTCGGTGTCGCTGCGCGGGGAGCCGTGGCAGAACAGCACGTCGCCGAGCCCATCGATCTCGAGCGTGACGGTGGGCTGGAAGCCGCCGATCATGCGGCGCTGGTCCGCGGAGATGCGCGTGGCGGCGAACACCGACGCGCGCGCCGCCGGGCTCTCGGCGAGGACGGAGGCGGCAAGGTGCTCGCCGTCATAGGCGGCAGCGACCTCGAGGTCGCCGTTGCCCATCACGTATGAGCTGGGTGTCGAGATTGCCGCGAGCGCGTCGAGCGTCTCGGCCGGGAGCGGGCCATTGGCGACATCGCCCCCGATCACGACGTGCTCGACCGGCTCGCGCTCGAGCTCTGCCAGCACGGCTCTGAGCGCCGGCAGGTTGCCGTGGATGTCATAGAGCGCGGCAACGCGTTGCATCGGCCGAGGCTACCTCCGGGATGGCGATTTGTCTGTCCTGACGCTAGAAATGTGTGTGTGAGACGTGAGGACGTAACCGCGGAGACCTGGCTGATCGTCAGCGGCCGTCCGCCGGAGGCGGCGGGTGAGCCGCTGAACGTGCCGGTCATCGGCGCTTCGACCTACACGCTGGGAAGCGAGCGGATCTACTCGCGCAACGAGGGCACGCTCGGCTGGGAGGCGTTCGAGGAGATGCTCGGCGGTCTCGAGGGAGGCCGCGCGGTCGCCTTCTCGTCGGGAATGGCGGCCTGCGCGGCCGTTCTGAACCAGCTGCCGGTGGGTGCGCATCTGGTTCTGTGCGACGACTGTTATCAGGGCGTCGCGATGATCGCCGACGAGGGGCAGACCACGCGCGGCTGGAAGCTGGAGCGACTGCCCGCCGGCGACGATCGCTGGCTCGAGCGGGCGACCGTCGCCGACATGCTGTGGCTCGAGTCGCCGTCGAACCCGTTGCTCGACGTCGCCGACCTGGCTCGCGTCTGCGCCACGCAGCGGGCACCCGGCACACGGATCGTGATCGACAACACCTTCGCGACGCCGCTGCTTCAACAGCCGTTGAAGCTCGGGGCGGACATCGTCGTGCACTCGGCGACCAAGCTGATCGGCGGGCATTCGGATCTGCTGATGGGCGCTGCGGTGGCGGCCAGCGATGCCGAGCACGAGCGGCTGCGTGCCGCCCGTGGCCTGTTCGGCGCGACCCCGGGCATGCTCGAGTGCTACCTCGCGCTGCGCGGCGCGCGGACGCTCGCGGTGCGGCTTGCGCATGCGCAGAGCTCGGCCAAGGTGCTGGCCGAGCGACTTGGGACGAACCCCGCCGTCCAGCGGGTGCGCTACCCGGGGTTCGGCACGATCGTGAGCTTCGAGCTCGCCGATGCCCAGAGCGCCGATCGAGCCTGTTCGGCGATCAGGGTCGTCCGGCACGCGACCAGCCTTGGCGGTGTCGAGACGTCGATGGAGCGCCGCAACGCCCATCCCGGGCAGGAGCACATCCCGGCCGGGCTGATCCGCTTGAGTGTCGGCTGTGAGAACGTCGAGGACACCTGGGCGGACCTCGCGTCCGCGCTGGTCACCGCCGTCGCGTAGCTGTTCGCGGTGCGTGTCCTGCTGAGAGCCCCGCTCGAGTCCGACCGGACCGAGCTGATCGCGGCGATGCTCGCGAGCAAGGAGCTGCACGAGCCCTGGATGTCTGACCTGGCCACCGACGAGTACTTCGATCGGCTGCTGCTGCGTGCCGCCGACGAACGCCACGACGTGAACCTCATCTGTGCGGTCGCGAGTGGAGCGCTGGTCGGGGTGATCAATCTCAGTGAGATCGTGCGCGGTGCATTCCAGAGCGCCTTCCTGTCGTATGCGGCCGTCAGCGGCTACGAAGGCCAGGGCCTGATCAGCGAGGGCCTGCAGCTACTGCTGGAGCGCGCCTTCAGCGACCTCGGCCTGCATCGCCTCGAGGCCAACATCCAGCCCGGCAACGCTGCTTCCCGGGCGCTGGTGCGTCGTGCCGGCTTCATCCACGAGGGCAACTCCAGGCGCTATCTCAAGCTCGGCGGCGAGTGGCGTGATCACGAGCACTGGGTGATGCTGGCCGAGGACTGGCGGGCCGCTGAGTGATAGCCGAACCGCTTGGGCACAGGTCCGCCGGCGTATCGGTCAACGATATGGACGAATGGCCGGTATGCAGGGAATTTATCTCGCATAATTCTGGCGTCGGCGGGTAACGGAAGCACGGACCTGTCGGGCAGGATCCGGCGGACGGCCGGAGATCTGAGGGACACGGATGGGCAAGAACCCCCACAGCGCGGATGCGATCATCGAAGCGGCTGGGCAAGTCGGATTGGGCCTGGTTGCCGAGTTCCCCGACTTCACCGTGCTCGTCTTCGATGAGTCGCGGCGATTGGTGTTTGCCTCGGGCGATGCCCTGGCCCACCACGGCCTGGTGCTCGAGGAGCTGATCGGAGAGGACATCGCGCTTCGTGTGGCGACTTCGGCGAGGACACAGGTCGAGGAGGTCTGTGAGCGCGTCCTGGGCGGCGAGACGGTAAGCGTCGAGATCCAGCTCGAGCAGGGAGACCAGGCTCGGTTCCGCGTCAGGGCACAGCCGCTGAAACGGGGTCAGCGCAGGCTGCACTCATCCAAGGGTGCTGAACGCAGGCGCTGCGCAGGAGGCGTGGCACTGGTCCAGGACGTGACATCGCAGCAGATCGCCGACGACAGGAATCACGCCCTGGATGCCGTGCTCGCGCGGGCGATCGAACAGGCCCCGACGGCGATGCACGTCTTGAGCCTTGCGCCTGAGTCGCTCGGGGAGATCGTCGCCTGCAACGGCCTATACGCGCGCTTGCTCGGATTCGAGAGCTCCGAGGGAATCATCGGGCGCCCCGTTGTCGAGCTCGGGCCGTTCGAGGACCGCGAAGCGCATGCCGAGCGCATTCGGCGATGGGCCATCGGCGAGGTCGGCGACTTTGAATTCGAGCGCCGCGGCGTACGCGCCGACGGCAGCCTCGTCTGGGTCAATGTCAGCGGATCCGTGATCTGTGGCTCGCAGGACCGGCCCGCCTATTGCGTATCTGTCGTCAGGGAGCGCGACGAGGCTGCGAGTGCCCGCACGCTGCTTGAAGGCAGGACGAGCGTGCAGACCAACATCATCGAGTCGACGTTGGTGGGGGTGATCGTGACCGACAGGGACGCCGTGATCTCCTACGTCAATCACCACTTCGCCCACGCGATCGGCTACGAGCCCCAGGATCTCGTCGGAACGCGATACGTCGAACTCCTGCCGGACCGGCGGCGGGCGCTGGCGCTCGAGAAGTTCGAACGTCGCCGTCGCGGCTTGCCGGATCTCTCGCCTGCGCCATACGAATCTGATCTCGTCCACCGCGATGGCAGCCTGGTACCCGTTCTGATCGCCGGCTCGGCCCGAACCGATGACGACGGGACGTTCGTCGGTTCATTCGGCATGACCGTCGATATGTCCGAGCTTCGCGCACGCGAAGCTGATCTCGAGCTGGCGCGGCGGTCGCTCGAGGCGGTGACCGACAGCGTCAGCGGCGGCGTGTTCATGCTCGATGAGGCCGGGTGTGTGCAGTACATGGATTCGATGGCGGAGGAGCTCCTGGGCGTCAGCGCGCAGGACCTCCACGGTCAGGTGATGCATTGGCGTGTCAACCACCTCGCGGCGGACGGCTCACTCGTGATGCTCGAGGATGCGCCGCTGACACAGGCCTGGGCAAGCGGCCTGGTCGTACGCGACGATGACACCGTCTTCGTGCGAGGCGATGGCACGCTGGTGCGCGTCTCCTACGTGGCGGCGCCGTACTACTCAGATGACGGCCTTGCTGGCTGCATGGTCGTCTTTGACGCCGTCACCGCCGAGAACCGGACGCCATCCCAGGATCAGGTCGATTGCGAGAAGGCCGGCTGGCTGCGGCGTATCCGCTATGCGCTCGACCACGATCGCTTCGAGCTGGTGGCGCAGCCGATCGTTGATCTGTCGACCGGCAAGACCGCCAGCTACGAGTTGCTGCTGCGAATGCACGAGAATCTCGAGGACGACGACGACACCCGCCTGATCTCCCCCGGGCAGTTCCTCCCGGTTGCCGAGGAGTTCGACGCGATCGGCGAGATCGACCGATGGGTGATCTCACGGGGTCTCGAGATCGCGGCCCGCGGAATCCCCGTCGAGCTCAACGTGTCGGCTCAATCGGTCGGGGATCGCGAGATCACCAGCTACATACGCCGGAGGTTCAAGGAGACCGGCACCGATCCGCAGAACGTCGTCTTTGAGATCACCGAGACGGACTTCGTCAAGGACGAAACGGCGGCGCGACGATTCGTGCGGTCGATGCATCAGCTCGGCTGCAAGATCGCGCTCGATGATTTCGGCAGCGGCTACAGCGGTTTCACCTATCTCAAGCAGCTGCCGATCGACTATCTGAAGATCGATATGGAATTCGTGCGTGATCTGCCGCGCAACCGCAAGAGCCAGCACGTGGTCCGGGCGATCGTCGATCTCGCGGCAAGCTTTGGCCTGCAGACGGTCGCGGAGGGCGCCGAGGACGCTCGCACCGTCAGGATGCTCACGCAGCTCGGAGTCGACTTCGGCCAGGGCTACCACCTCGGTCGGCCCGCGGCGCTGCGCCTCGATCAGGCTGCCCGGGCCGAGGGTATCCCAGCGTCGAATCAGGAGCTCGGATCGCACGTGGACGAACAGGGCGCAGCTGTTGAGTTGAGCCAGACGCTGCTCGAACACGCGGAGGCGAAGCTGGCCGAGGCACAGATGAACGTCGAGGTTGCGCAGCGCGCGCTGGAAGCCGAGTTGGATGGCGGACGCGCATCCGCCCGGCAGCACGGCAGCCCGCTCGATCAGCGTCAGGCTCAGCTCGAGCAGGCGACGGCCGAGCGTGATCATCATCATGCGGAACTCGTGAGATTGCGGCGCGCGGCCTCGTAGCCGCGCGCGGTGATCCCTTGCTTGGCGTCAGGCCGGTCATCGAAGTCGACACGACGCCGCGGACTCGAAGCTGCGGTCAATCGGATCCGGTTGAGCCGAACCACTCGGCCAGCGGCAGGCGCGCGGCCAACGCGGACAGGTCGCCGGAGTCGCGAATCGAAACGGCAGCTTCGGCGAACGCGTGCGCACCGACCCAGGTGAGCATGCCCCCCACGCTGATTCGCCGGGCGCCGGCGGCTGCGATCTCGCTCACCGTGAGCGTCGGAATCGCGAGCACGTTGACCGGCTTGGACACCGCCGCGCAGACCGCCGCGATTTCGTCGGTGGTCCTGAGCCCCGGGGCGTAGAGGACGTCGGCGCCGGCCGCCTCGAACGCCTGCAGTCTCGCGATCGTGTCGTCGAGGTCGGGATTTCCGCGGATGTGGTTCTCGGCGCGCGCGCACAGCTGAAACGGAAAGTCGAGCGAGTGGGCGGCGTCGGCGGCGGCGGCGATCCGCTCGGCCGCATAGGCGAGCTCATAGATGCCGTGCTCGCCGTCCCAGTCCTCGATCGAGCCGCCGACCGCTCCGGCCTCGGCGATGCGGGCGATGGCATTGGCGGCATCGCGGGGGTCAGGGCCGTAGCCGTTCTCGAGGTCCGTTGAGATCGGAAGTCCGGTCAGCGCGTCGAGTGCCGCGACGTGGGTGACGACCTCATCGAGCGATGCGCCGCCGTCGAGGCGCCCGAGCGTAAACGCCAGACCGGAACTGGTTGTGGCCAGAGCCGGGAACCCGAGTGCCTCGAGCACCCGGGCACAGCCGGCGTCGGGCGGGTTCGGGATCACGAATGGATCGCCTTGGTGAAGAGCGGCGAACGCCGCTGCCTTGTCAGCCTGCGACATCGAGCACCACCTTGCCATGCTTTCCGTGCGCTGTCAGCCGCGTGAACGCCGCGGTGAACTCGCCTAGCGGGAACACCGAGTCGATCTCCGGCCGCAGGTCGAGCCTGGTGATCTGCGCGAGCTGGTCGCCATCCGGCTCGACCACGAAATAGTCCGCGCCGGGAGCCTCCTCGGCGATCGTGACGATCCTGCGCGCCGTGCTTGCGGATGGGTCACCGGCGGTGTCGAAGAGGAGATCGCAGGAGGTCCCCGGTGCAACGACCTCAGCCCCGATGGCTCGGGCCAGCTGTACCGCGAGGTGACCCACGCCGCCGCCTGATCCCGTGATGCAGACGCGCTCGCCCGCCTGCAGGTGCCCGTGGACGATCAGTCCCTGCCACGCGCTGAGCCCGCCCATCGGAAGTGCCGCCGCCTCAACGTGGGAGAGCCCGGTTGGCTTCGGCGCGAGCAGCGCCGTGGGCACGCTCGCGTAGTCCGCCGCCACGCCGTCGCGGTCGAACGCGGTGAGCGCGAACACCGCTTCGCCGGTCGCTTCGACAACCCCGGACAACTCGTAGGACGGGATCGCCGGAAGCCGATCGGCCGGCCAGGTCAGTTCGTCGCGTGTGATCGCCGCCGCGTGGACCCGCACCAATGCCTCGCCCGGGTCGGGCTCCGGGATATCGAGCTCGTCGAGTCGCAGCCCGTCGGGGTGCAGCCGTATCGCCCGCATGCCGAGGCTCCTTTCTAGAAAGAATCTTCTTTGGAAGAAGCTTACCAATACGCCTATTATCGTGCGGGTGGACCACATCGACGCGATCGAGCAGGCATGGAAGCGCGAGCGGCCGGACCTCGACGTCGCTCCACTCGCACTGCTCGGGCGGCTGTTTCGGGCGGCGGCGCTCGCAGATGAGCGTCTCGGCGAAGGGCTGGCCGCGCGCGGGCTACGGGCGGGATGGTTCGACTTGCTTGCGGCGCTGCGCCGCGCGGGGAACCCGTACGAGCTCAACCCGTCGGAGTTGATGAGCGCGACGATGCTCTCCTCGGGAGGCATGACCAAGCGCCTCGACCGCCTCGCTGAGGCCGGCCTCGTCGAGCGTCGTCCCGACCCGGGCGACCGCCGCGGCACGCTCGTGCGGCTGACACCTCGCGGGCGCAAGGCGATCGACAACGCGCTCCCTGTTCACCTGGAGAACGAAGAGCGACTGCTGAGCCGGTTGAGCGCCGCCGAACGCGGCCGCCTCGACGCGCTGCTCCGCAAGCTGCTGGTGGATCTTGAAGGCGACCACCCGGGCTGAGTCGGAGGTGGCCGGCGAGCGCCCGCAGCGGCTGGTGGCTCGGCTCGGGCGCCAAGCTCAGCGAATCGGTTCGCCGGGCACGCCGACTGACTCGAGCAGCGCCAGCTCGCTCCGGTAGAGCGCGCCCTCGAGATCTCCGACGGTGGCGACCACGCCGGCGCCGCAGTGGTGGGCGCGCGCCAGGCAGGCGACCGGCTCCGCGGGCCCGAATTCGAGGATTCCGCTGATGAGCCCCGCCATGAAGGCGTCGCCGGCGCCCACCGGATCGGTTGCCGGCAACACGTTCGCGCGCACGGTCACGGGCTCTGGCCTGTCGTGCGTGAACCAGCTGGCAGCGATCGTGTCGTGGCGCAGCACGACGATCTCCGCACCGGCGGACAGCAGAGTTCGTGCGGCCGCAGATGTATCCACCCCGCCGGAGACGAGCAGTGCCTCATCGCGTCCGCCGACGACAAGGAAGGCGGCGGCGGCGAGGGCACGCAGCGCCGGTGCTGCGTCCGCGGCGCGCCACAGTCGCGTGCGATGGTTGAGATCCACGCACAACCGGCGGTTGCTGCTGCGCGCCAGTCTCCCGATCTCGCGCGTCGCGGCCGGGCAGACAGCCGCAGTGACTCCGGTCGTGAGCACCAGTCCACCGTCGCTCAGCTCTCTGATCGCCGGCTCGAGATCCTCGGCTACGAGCTGCGATCCGGCGGAGCCGTCGCGCCTGTAGACGACCTCCGCCGGCGCCGTTCTGCGCATGTTGCGAAACAGCATGCCGGTTGGACCGTCGTCGTCGGCGAGCCAGCGCGTGCCGACGCCCTCCATCGCGAGGCGGCGTCTGATCATCTGCCCGAACGGATCACGTCCGACGCGGCCCGCGAACGTGACACGGTGTCCGAGCCGTGCCAATCCAACCGCCGAGTTGAGCTCCGCGCCGGTCACGTGGACGCCGAAGCCCCGAAGCTCGACGAGCGCCAGATCCGGCTCCTGACCGAGGAACGCGACCAGCGCTTCACCGACGGCGACGACCTCTGGTGCCGCTGTCTGGCCACCGCCGGCGATCACGCGCTCAGCTCGCGGACCAGCTGAGCGGCCCGGTTGCCGGCCTCCTCTGGAGAGTCGGTTCCGGTGATCCACGAGCCGATTCCCACAGCGGTCGCGCCGGCGTCGAGGTAGGCTCGGGCGTTGGATCCATCGACCCCGCCGACCGCGACCAAGGGGATCATCGGTAGTGGCTCCCTGAGCGCGCGCAGGCCCACGGGACCGCCGGTGCAGGCTGGAAAGAGCTTGACCAGTGAAGCGCCGGCGCGCCAGGCCCGCATCGCTTCGCTCGCGGTGGCGGCGCCCGGTAGCGACGGGACGCCAACCGCAACACTTGCGGCGATCACATCATCGTCCACGTTCGGGCTCACGACGAACTGGGCGCCGGCCGCGACCGCCATCTGTACGTCCGCTGGCTCGAGCACCGTACCCACGCCCACGGAGGTACCGGGCAGCTCGACGCGCAGCGCGCGGATCACGTCGAGTACCCGCGGGCTGTCGATCGTGATCTCGAGCGCAGAGATTCCGGCTTGTGTGATCGCCCGGGCGATCGCGATGGTGAGCTCAGGATCCTTGCGTCGCAGGATCGCGAAGACCGGCGGGTCGTCGTGGCCGAGCGGCGACGGGGGCCTGGCCGCCTGATCACCGTTTGCGACTACGACCATCAGCGCTCCGCGTCAGACCCCGGCCTCGATCGCCAGGTCGGCATCCTCATCCTGCGGATCAGTGGCTGCAGCGGCGCCCGATGCGCGCGGCCGGGTCGGCGGCGGATGCGGCTCCTGGCGACGCGCTACCGCGAGCAGGTCGCGTGAAGCGTCGGTGGCCTTGTGCGGGTCGCCGGCCTCGATCGCCTCGAACAGCAGGCGGTGGCTGGCGAGTGCTTCTTCACGTTTGCGGTTGGTCGAGCGCACGGACCTGATGCGTGTGAACAGCGCGGCCTCGATGATCGGCTCGAGTTGAGTGAAGAACTCGTTATTCGCGGCCTCGAGGATCGTCGAATGGAATGCGAAATCAGCCTCGGTGAACGCATCCGCGTCCGCCAGATTGTCGGCCATGTCGGCAAGCGCGTCGCGGAGGTCCGCCAGCTGTGCGGGACTGCGCCGCAGCGCCGCAAACCCGGCAGCGGCGGGCTCGACCGACAGCCTGAACTCCAGGAGCGAGTCGAGGAACTGCTGCTTGGGCTGGGTCTCGTAATGCCACCGCAGCAGATCGGGGTCCAGCAGATTCCAGTGCGACCGCTCGGTGACGAACGTACCGGTGCCCTGTAGCGCGTCGATCAGGCCTTTGGAAGCGAGCACCTTGACTGCCTCGCGCAGCGCCGTACGCCCGAACCGCATCTCGACCTCGAGGCGCTGCAGGTCGAGGATCTCTCCGGGCTCGAATTCTCCACGAACGATGCGCTGGCCCAGCGACGTGACGGCGGCGGCATGTGCGCCGCGGCCCTTGAAGCCGCGCTGGCGCGACCGTCCGGCAGACGTGGTGCGGGGTCCTGTGTTCTGAGCCATGGTGCCGCTAATCATACTTGCTAAGCCCGGGTTAACCGAATCGGCGAAGCGTCCAGCTGCTGGCGTTGCACCGACCGCGCTTTATCGCTAATCTGATAATCAACCTGTTGGGTGGCGCTGCCGCAACGTTGCCCACTCAACCGGGGAAGAGAGAGTGAGAACGCCGGCCACGCCGGCACTAACGGGAGGTTGAGGGTATGTACGGCAGGAACAAGAGTCGTGAATGGGCACGGGCAATCGCAGCAACACGGCTTCGCCGCACCATCGCCTCGGGGGCGCTTCTGGCCGCGGCCGCGGGTGGCGTGTTCGGCGCAGCAGCGGCGTCGGCCAGCGCCGGTGCCGCGAAACCCTCCGCGCGCATCGCGAGCTCGGGCCACCCGACCTTCGCCTATCTGCAGACGGACGGCTCGATCTCCTACTTCGTACTCGAGGGGCAGGGAGCCAAGGCCGAGGGCACGAAGCTGGGCGCAACCGTCAACGTTGAGAACGAGAACAGCAGCTCGGCGACGACGATCAGCGACATCCAGACGGCGATCGCGGACGGTGACAAGGGCCTGATCGTGGTCGCGCCGGCCGAGCAGCTCGGCCCGCGCATGGTCAGCCTCGCGCAGAAGGCGCACATCCCGATCATGGCCTCCGATAACGGATTCGCCGGCGGCAACAAGAAGCCTGTGCCCTTCGTTGGGATCAACGCGAGCCAGTTCGGCAAGAACACCGGCGCGATCCTGCTTTCGAATTACAAGAAGCTCAAGTGGTCATCGTCGGACACCTACATGCTGTTGGTCACCAACCCGTCGCTGGAGACGATTCAGGCAAGGACCAACGCCGAGCAGAAGGCGGCGCTTGCGGCCGGCTTCCCCAAGAGCCACATCATCGAGGAGTCGACGACCGACAACACGACCCAGCAGGCCTACAACGCGACGGGACCGATCAAGACCGCGCATCCGCAGGCGATGCACTGGCTGGTCACCGGCGGAAATGATGACGTCGCCTACGGCGCGGCCAAGGCACTCGTTGCCGGTGGCGTCTCGGCGTCGAACATCGACGCCGTCGGCCTCGGTGGTGACCTCGCCTGCTCGATCTGGGCAAAGGGCGCGCCGAACGTCGGGTTCCGTGGGACCAACTACATCTACCCCAACGCGATCGGCGCCAGGTCCGTTCAGGAGCTCTACGACAACGTCGTGAAGCACAAGGCGTTCCCGGCCAACTCCTATGTCGCCCCGATTGCGATGACCAAGGGGAACCTGCACAAGATCGACAAGGCCTGCAAGTGATCGAAATCAACCGGTGCAGCTCCGTGCGCGTCGCGCACGGAGCTGCCAGGTCTGACGCGCGAGGGGTTTCGTGCACGTGAGCGATGGGAGAGACCAAGCCTTGATGACCTACGAAAAGCCCGAGGTGGAAGCCACGGCCGAGCCGGCCAGACTCGATCAGGAGCCCAGCGCGCGTCCGCTCGACCGGATTGCGAGCTACCTATCCGGGCTCCCGCGCGACGTCGTCGTCGACATCGCGCTGATCGCCGCGCTCGGCCTGCTGCTTGCGATCTTCGGGATCGCAAGCAGCGGGCGCGAGTTCATCACCGCGAACATCGTCCAGATCGTCGACTCCGGCGCGATCCTTGGCCTGGTGACGATCGGAGAGGTGATCGTGATGATCGCCGGGGCGCTCGATATCTCGGTTGGATCAAACGCCGGGCTCGTCACGGCGGTCGTGGCGGAGGTCATGTTGCACACGCATCTGCCGCTCGGCGTCGCGATCGTCGTCGGCCTGCTGGCCGGGAGCCTGGCGGGCGCATTCAACGGCTTCGTGGTGGCGTATCTCCGCATCAGCGCGGTGATCGCCACGCTCGCAACATTCTCGGCCTTCTCGGGTGTCGCGTTGCTGCTCACCAACGGCAATGAGGTCGGCGTGACGAGCACCTTCCTGGCGTCGCTTGGGACCGGCTCGGTTGCTGGAGTTCCCTACCTTGTGATCATCTTCCTGGTGGTGACCGCCCTCGCGATCGTCGCGATGCGTTTCACGCTTCAGGGCCACAACGTCTACGCGGTCGGCGGCAGCGACACCGCATCGCGGCTGGCGGGCATCCGCGTCTCGCGTTATCTGCTCGGCGTCTTTGTCGTCAGCGGCTTCTGCGCGGCGATCGCCGGCATCATGCTGCTCGGCCAGACCGGCACCGCGCAGCCTACCGAGGGCAGCGTTGGTCTCGAGCTCACGGCGATCACGGCGGTGCTGCTCGGTGGCACCGGCCTGACCGGCGGCACGGGCACCGTACTCGGCGCGTTTCTCGGCGTGATGGTGCTCTCGACACTCGACAACGGGCTGCTGCTGGTTGGCGTGCAGGCGTTCTGGCAGCAGGTTGCGACCGGCGCGCTGCTGCTGATCGGAGTGATCCTTCAGGATGTCGGTGGTCACCGCTCCAGGTGGCAGATGCTGAGGGCCGCGCGGAGGCGCATCAACCCCGAAGAGCTGCTGAGCTGGGAGGACGGCCAATGACGACCGAGGCCGTGGCCCCGACGGCGAGCGTCCCGCGGCTCGCCGCACGGCGCGTCTCCAAGCACTACGGGCATGTGGCAGCGCTGAGCGAGATCTCCGTCGACTTCCGTCCCGGGCTGAACGGGATCATCGGTGACAACGGGGCCGGCAAGTCGACCCTGCTGAAGATCTTCAGCGGTGTCGAGATCCCCGACGGCGGCGCCGTGTTGATCGATGGCAAGCCGACACTGCTGAGCTCGACCCGTGCGGCGCGGGCAGCCGGCATCGAGTCGCTCTACCAGGATCTGGCGCTGGTCGACACGATGTCGATCGCGGCAAACATCTTCCTGGGGCGGGAACGCGTGCGGCGTGTCTTCGGAGCGAAGCTGGTCGACCGCCGGCAGATGCATCGTGAGGCTGATAACGCGCTCGAGAAGGTGCGGATCCGTATGCCTGCGTCCAAAGTCGGCGTCAAGCAGCTGAGCGGTGGGCAGCGACAGGCGGTCGCCATCACGCGGGCGATGTTCTTCGGGGCAAGGGTCATTCTGCTCGACGAGCCGACCGCCGCGCTTGGTCCCAAGGAGACCGCTGCGGTTCTGAGGATCGTGCGCGACATGGCCGACAGCGGTGAGACCGTCGTGATGGTCGGTCACAACCTCCCGCAGATGCTCGAGCTGGCGGACAGCCTGATCGTGATGCGCGCCGGGCGGATCGTCGCGACGCCGGACCCAAAGCACACGACTCTGCGGGAGCTGACTGATTTCATGGTCGGATCCCATGAATAGCGGGAGCTCCAGGGCCCCCCTCCCGCAGCGGTTCTCCGGTGCCACGGCGATTGTGACCGGTGGTGCCGCTGGGATCGGAGCCGCCAGCGCGCGACGCCTGGCGGTTGAGGGCGCGCGGGTCCTGATCGCCGACATCGACGAGCCCGGCGGGGACGCGCTTGCCGATCAGCTGCGCGACAGCGGGCATGACGCGACTTTCGTCCGCTGCGACGTCTCCGTCGCCGCCGACTGGGATGAGCTGGTGAAGCTCGTGCGCTCGCTCGGAGGGCGTCTCGATGTACTCCACAGCAACGCCTACCTCGAGCTGCCGGGCGCGGCGCATCAGCTGGCCGAAAATGACTGGGACCGGCAGTTGGCCGTGTCCCTGAAAGGGGCCTACCTCGGGGTCGCCGGCTTCGCGGAGATGCTCGCCCAGGCGCAGGGTGCGGTCGTGATCACCTCGTCGGTGCATGCGCTGGTCGGGATGCGCGGCAGGCCCGCCTACGCGGCCGCGAAGGGTGGGCTCAGCTCGCTCACGCGTCAGCTCGCGGCCGAGTACGGACCGGAGGTGCGGGTCAACGCAGTGCTGCCAGGCCCGATCCTCACACAGGCCTGGGCCGAGATCGGGGAGGCCGACCGTGGTCGAGCGGCGGCGGGCACCGCGCTCGGACGACTGGGAACACCGGAGGAAGTGGCCGCAGCGGTCGCCTTCCTGGCCTCATCGGACAGCTCGTTCATCACCGGGATCAACCTCGTCGTGGACGGCGGGTGGTCGATCATCAAGGATTCGATGTGAGGAGGGGCGGATGAAGATCACCGATGTAGAGACTTTCGTGGTGCCGCCACGATGGCTGTTCTGCCGGATCGCGACGGATGAGGGCGTGGTCGGTTGGGGGGAGCCGATCATCGAGGGGCGGGCCGCGACAGTCAGGGCGGCTGTCCACGAGCTCTCGGATTATCTGATCGGTGCGGACCCGTTGCTGATCGAGCGTCACTGGCAGACCCTCACCAAGGGCGGCTTCTACCGCGGCGGACCGATCCTGTCGAGTGCCGTTGCCGGCATCGACCAGGCGCTGTGGGACATCGCGGGCAAGGTTCATGGTGTGCCGGTACACGAGCTGCTCGGCGGCGCCGTGCGTGACCGCGCGCGCGTGTATGCGTGGGTCGGTGGTGACAGTCCCGCCGACGTGGCCGAGCAGGCGTCGGCCCAGCTCGAGGCCGGATTCTCGGCGATCAAGATGAACGCATCCGCGGCGATGACGGCGATCGACACGCCTGCACGTACCGCCGAGGTCATCCGTCGGGCCGAGAGCGTTCGTGAGGTGCTGGGCGACGACAATGACCTGGCCCTGGACTTCCACGGCCGGATGTCAAAGGCGATGGCGCGCCGCGTGCTGCCGGCACTCGAGCACGTGAACCCGCTGTTCGTCGAGGAGCCGGTCCTCGCCGAATACAGTCGCGACCTTGCGGGCATCGTCGCTGCAACCACGATTCCACTCGCCACCGGCGAGCGGCTCTACTCGCGCTGGGACTTCCGCGATGTCCTGCCCACCGGGATCGCCGTCATCCAACCTGACATCTCACACGCGGGCGGCATCTCCGAGTTACGGCGTATCGCCGCGATGGCCGAGGTCTGGGATGTCTCGCTGGCGCCGCATTGTCCGCTCGGACCGATCGCGCTCGCCTCGAGCCTGCAGGTCGCCTTCGCCACGCCAAACTTCCTCATTCAGGAACAGGGCATCGCGATCCATTACAACGGCGGCGGTGACGACGTGCTCGACTATCTGATCGAAGCCTCGCCATTCAGATTCGTTGATGGCTATGCCTCGCGGCCGACCGGGCCGGGCCTTGGAATCGAGATCGACGAGGCGGCGGTGCGTCGTGCCGCCGACGTGGGACATCGCTGGCGCAGCCCGCTCTGGGCTCATCCCGACGGGTCCCTGGCCGAGTGGTGAGCGCGTGCGCCGCTACGGGCCTGACCACACGTTCGGCGCACGTGCCGATGACGGCTGGACCTACCGAGGGCTGGCGGCTGCCGTAATCGAGAACGAGTGGCTGCGCGCGCAAGTGCTGGTCGCGAAGGGGGCCGACATCTGGAGCCTGGTGTTCAAGCCGACCGATACCGAGTTTCTTTGGCGCGCCCCCGGTGGCGTCCGCGACCCCGCCCGGGTCCCGCCGACCACTGGCGACCCTGCCGCGCTGTGGCTTGACGTATACGAGGGCGGTTGGCAGAGCCTGTTTCCGGGCGGTGGTGACCCCTCGAGCCACGCCGGTGCGGACTTTGGCCTGCACGCCGAGTCCTCGCTGCTGCCGTGGGACTGCGCGGTCTCGGAGGCGGGGCCGGAACGCGCCGAGCTGACGTTGAGCGTGAGGCTCGTCAGGACGCCGGTTGCGGCCAGCCGGACGATCGGCCTGGATGCCGGAAGCTCGACCCTGACAGTCAGGGAGACGCTCTGCAATCTCGGCCGCAGGCCGTTGCCGATCTCCTACGGACAGCACATCACCTATGGGGCCCCGTTCCTATCCGAACACTGCCGGATCGATCTACCCGGGGGTCGCGTGCGCACGCATCCGGTGGGCTGGTCGCCTGCCAGCCGCTTTGCGCCCGCCGCCATCACCGATTGGCCGTATGTGCGCCTCGCCGACGGCGGACTCGGCCGGCTCGATGAGGTGCCGCCGGAGGGCGCCGGTTACGAGGATCAAGCCTACGTGGACGACATCAGCGACGGCTGGTATGCGATCACAAACAAACGGCTCGGCATCGGCCTCGCGGTGAGCTACCCGGCGGCGATCTACCGCCATCTCTGGTGCTGGCAGGTCTTCAATGGGCCGTTCCGCTATCCGTGGTGGGGACAGACCTACAACCTCGGGCTCGAACCGTTCACGAGCGCCACGAATCGTGGCATCGCGGCCGCCGTGGAGGACGGCAGTGCGCTGCTACTCGAGCCGGGAAAGCCGCTTGTCTCCGAGCTTCGGCTGAGCGCCTTTCACTCACGAGCAGGCGTCATGAGCGTCGATGCCGCGGGGACCGTGCAGACGCGGGACTGATCGCGCCGTGCGGCGGGCCGCGCGCGGGTCTCTCGGCAGTGCGGCAGCACACGGGTCGGTGAACCGATGCTCAGGATCCGAGCGGTCTCCGACAGCCGGCCGCTCTCAGTGAGGTCGAAGCAGGCGATCGCGCTCGAGCGCTCGAGCGCGACGACCAGCCGCCGACCCTCGACGCGGCGGTGGCGCCGCCAACTGGGTCCGCAGTTGGCCTCCTGCAATGGTGTCGCGCTGCCGTCGGCGCCAAGCTCGAGTGTGCGGATCCGGTTGGAGCCGCGCACGCCGACAAACAGATGCCGCTCGTCAGGATCCGTGCAGATCTCGGCACCCGCGTCGCCCGCGAGCACACCCCGGCGCGAGACCGGGAGCATCGCCTGCAGCTCAAGTGCGACTCTGCCGGGACCTCGCGGGACCGGATACAGCAGCGCCAGCTCAAGCGAGTATTCGGTCACGACATAGACGACGCCGCGCGAGCTCCGCGCGAAGTGCCGGGGACCGCAGCCCTGAGGCAGCACCGTGCCGCCGAGCGGCCGGTGGCGGCGGAGAAATGCCAGAGGCTCAGCGTGTCATGGCCGATCTCCGTGGTCGCGAACTGCCCGTTGCCGAGCATCAACGACGAGTGCGCACGGCTCTGGCGATCCGCCCCGTAGGGATTGTGTGATCGGCCGCCCAGGCGGCGGTGGCCGAACGAGTCGTCAGCTTCGAGCTCGACCAGCACCACCACGCCATCGCCCCAGCGACGGGTGCAGCGCCAGGAAGGATGGCGAAGGGGTCGGAGTGGGAGGGGCGAGTGGCGAATAGGAGCCGCGGTCGTTGCGCGTGAGGGCCACGATGCCCTCGCCCCCGCCGCCCATATCTGCCGTGTAGCAACCGGCCCAGGGGGCGATCTGAGAGTCACGGCGCGACAGCAGAAGGTCGTCAGTCTGTGATTCTTCGAGTTCATGGAGTGGACTCGTCCGGGCTGCTCGGCAGCGCGTGCCGTGAGGCACTCCACTGGCCGGTGGGGCGGATGGCGGCCAGCGGGCCGCCATCCGCGAACGCACCGGTCTAGCTACTGCAGGTCAGCTGCGGGTTGCCAAAGTCGGCGTTCCCGTAGTTGGGCGTTCCGTTGCCTTCGGCGACCTCGAGCTCCAGCACCTGTGTGCCGGAGACGCTGACGTCGGCGTCGATCGTCGGTGTGGAGTTGGTGACCACGCCGCTGTTGTAGACCTGGCTGCCGTCGGCGTAGAGCTCGTAGATAACCGAGCCCGCCCCCTTGTCGGAATCGTCGAGACCGAGGTCGGCGGTGAATGTGGTGCAGTTGCCTCCGAGGTAGTAGTAGAGGGTCGCCGGTGAGTTCACCCAGAGGCCGTTGGGATAGGTTGTCCCGTGGATCGAGAGAGCTCCACCGTAGTAGTTCTTATTGATGCCGACCGCGCCATACCCGTTGGTCGCGGAAAGCCACGTCAGCTGATCCAGCGTCGGCGATCCGGTTGGGGGTAGGACGACCTGGATCGCGGTCTGCGAGCTGTTCGTGGTCGTACGGCCGAGCGGCCAGCCGTAGCTGCCGGTTGCCGTCAGCGTGTAGGTGCCCGCAGCCGTTCCAGACGGCACCCTGACCTTCCAGCTTCCGTTGATCCGGCGGCCGGTCGGCAGCACCAGCGCTCTCGTCGGACTCCCCGTCACCTGCCAGCCGCTGGGACCCGACACTGACAGCGACGGCCGCAGGGCCGGTACGCGACCCTCGTTCTCGAGCGATGCCGGAACGGTGATCGTCGCTCCGGGAGTGGCGACGGCGAACTGTGAGCCCGGTGACGTCGGCGGCACCTGCGCGCTGAGCGAAACCGCGGTTAGCGGAGGCTCCAAGACGAGCCGGGAACCGCCGATTCGAGCGATTCGGAGCAGGATCGCGCTCTGGGCCGGCACCCATTCGGTGATGCTGCCAGCGGTCTCCCGCGTCGTGTCGGCCCACAGATCCCTGACGGAATATGCGCCCGCTCTGCCCAGGCCTGCGGCGGCGGCGTCGGTGGATGCCTGCGCCGGAGCCGAACCGCTATTGGCGAACAGAACCGCAACGTCGCCGTTGGCGAGAGGCTTCGACACGATGTCGACTGACCCGTCCTGAGCGACCAGTTGCCCCTGCTTGCCGAGCGGATCCTGGTCGACGGCGATGACCGCCTTGTTGCCCAGGATCTGCTCCGTCGTCGCCGACATGTTCGTCAGATCGGTGCTCGACAGCAGCGGCGACGCCATCTCTGCCCAGACGCTCATCTGCGTCTGCTCCTGCTGCGGGGTCCAGTTGTATCCGCTGGTGCCGGTGAGCAGCATGTCCATGTCGTTCCAGGCGCCCGGATGCGCGTAGCTCGCCAGCGGCAGGTCGTCCGCAAGGTGGCCAAAGACGGTCGAGTAGAAGTTCGTCGTCTCATCCGGGGCCATGCGCCACATGTTCGCGATCTTCGACGAGAGCGAAACGTAGGGCAGGTAGTTGGCGTTGGCCGGGTTGGCGTCGCCGGCGCCGACCGGCAGTTCCTCGCTGAACACGATGTTGTGTCCGGTGGCCACCAGGTCGCTGCTCATCTGCTGATAGTCGGCCTCGAGGCTGGCACTGGTCGTTCCAGCGGGGAGACCGCAGTAGTCGAACTTGAGGAAGTCGATTCCCCAACTCGCAAACGTCTGTGCGTCCTGCGCGTAATGGCCGTAGCTGCCGGGCCGGCCCTGGCAGGTCGTATTGCCGAAGCTCTCGTAGAGGCCAAGCTTCAGACCCATCGCATGCAACTGCGATGCCAGCCACGCGATTCCGTTCGGGAACGTCGTGGTGTCCCCTTGAAGCTGCCCGTCGGCAGCGCGCTGCGGATCCATCCAACAGTCATCGAGGTTGATGTAGTCGTAGCCGAGCTTGGCCAGTCCGCTCGAAATCAGAGCCTGCGCGTTTGCCAGCACGTCGGCCTGGGTGATGCCGCACCTGTACTGGTACCAACTGTTCCAGCCCATCGGCGGTGTCAGCGCCAGCCCGTTGTATGACTGGCTGGCCGTGCTCGTGCCGGCCGTGGCCGATCTCTGAGTCGAGGACGAGGTGCGAGTGCGCCGCGGCGCATGGGCGCTGGCTCCGGATGTAGCGGTGAGTACTACGCAAGCACACAGCAAAGCGACGACTACTGCTTTGGGCAGTCGCCCGCAAATTAGGTGGATCATTCTCTCCTCTTATCTTGGCTGGACCGGGGTCCCGCACTCAGGGCGATGCCTGGCGTCACGACGCAGGGGGGCGAGTGTGCCGATCTGCTGCGCCGCCATTCGAGCGTCCGCAGATTGCCTGCCGCTGGTGTCCGCTGCTGCCATGCGAGGCTGCGCGCCCCGCGGAGGGGGCGAGGTTCGCTCTCGCATGGGTCTCCTTCACTGCATGTCTCACCTCCCATGTCCCATCGCGTTCCAAGGTCGGCTGCGCCCTCAGAGGTCGCCGACAACCTAAGACGTTCGTCGCTTATCAGATTATCGTCTAATCTGAAATGGCGCAAGTTGAAACCGTGTGACGAGGATCGTCAAGCGATCGCCACGCGATCGCCGAACGGTCTGCCTTCAAGCGTCGGCACGCTTGAAGGCAGCCATCGCTTCGCGATCGGGGGCCTCGGCGACGAGGGCTGCCCAGATCGGTGCCAGAGAGCGGATCAATGGCGAGCAAATCGCCGCCGCCGGCAGCCGTCGGCGCTGAGTCGCCTGAGCGCGACGAGAAAGCCTGCGGCTAGCGCTCGCAAGTCTCGCGGCGAACGCCGCGATGGTTGGCTACGCTTCCCTCGAGCAGCAGGTGCTCAGCATTTTGCCGCCCAGTGCAGCCAAGGACTGCACCAAGGCGCCCGCAAGATCTGAAATCCCCTGCCAATGCCGACGTAGCTCAGCTGGTAGAGCACTTCACTCGTAATGAAGGGGTCGGGAGTTCGAGTCTCCCCGTCGGCTTTCCCTTGATTTCCAGGGTTTTCCTGCTATCTCACTGAGTAGGGTTGGTGGACGCGACGTCCACTGAGCGTCCACTAGCTTGACGCGCGGCCCTGATTTGGGCCTCCGCGGACTGCTGAACGCCGTCCCAGTTTTCGATCACGCCGGCGTAGTGCTTCTCGATCATCAGGACGCTGGTGCCGCATTGCTTGCCGATCGTGGTGAGCGGCACGCCCGCGTAGACCTGGAGCGTGATGAAGCTCGAGCGCAGGTCCCGCGGCCTGCTGCCCTCGGGAGCCGCGCCGTTGTACACGGCCGGCTGTCGGCGGTTGGCGGCGGAACTGGGCTGCCCTCGCCAGACGCGGACCCGCCAGTTGCGCCAGTCATCGACGCTCCAGAAGTCGCCGTCGCGTGACGGAAACACCGGCGTCCGGGCGGCGGGGCGGCCGGAGGCCAGAAACCACTCACGCAGATCCTCAGCCAGCGGCGCGAGTAGCGGCGTGTAGCGGACGCGGTGGCGCTTGGTGTCGCGGTAACGGATGGCGCGCTCGCCGACGTCATCCCAGGTCAATCGACAGACCACCTCTTCGGGACGCGGGCCGGAGTAGGCAAGGACGCTGACCAGTGCCGCGTCCCGCCGCCCGAGCTTTCCCCGTATCTCTTCGACTTCCAGTGGCATGAAGATCTGGGGTTCGCGGGCGCGCTCGTAGCGTGGCTTGCGTACCGAGGCGGCGGGGTTGAACTCGATCAGCTCCTCGGCCACGGCGAACGA
>DATASU010000227.1:0-7552 GCA_036269095.1 Solirubrobacteraceae bacterium | reverse complement strand
CCGGCTGGAGATTCTTGACTTGATCGCCGAGCTGCGCAGCAGGTTCCAGCTCGCGATCTTGTACATCACCCACGACATCGCGTCGGCGCGGTATTTCGCCGACGAGATCATGGTGATGCACCACGGGGAGATCGTCGAGCGCGGCCCCGCCGAGGCGCTCGTCCAGAACCCCGTGCATGCCTACACCCAGCTGCTGATCGCCTCTTCGCCGGACCCGGACACGTTTGCGTCCGAGGTTCCCGAGCAGGCGGCGGTACTCGCCGCGGAAGAGCTGGGGAAGGAGGTCGCCGCGGACTAGACCACGGAGACTTGCCCCGGTGGGAAGCCCACCGACGCGGAGTCGACGCCCCCCTTGGATTTGGAGCTGGAGGGCGCCGTACCCCGTCATGCAGAACCCGCTTCAGCTGCAGGCATCGCCTGCAGCGACGACGCGGGCATCCAACAAAACGCAGTATCCCAGTACAAGCAAAGGAGGAGGTGCTCGCTCACATGAAGCGTGTCCTCAGAAATAACAGGCTGCAGACCGCCGCCTGCACGATCGTCGCCGGCGCGTCGGTGGCAATCGCCAGCCTCGCCGGCGCGGCGCCCGCGTCGGCACACGTCGGCCACGCCGCCGCCAACGGAGTGCTCTCGATGGAGTCCAGTCCGGTCGGCGAGGCAAGCGGCTTCAACCCGTTCGTCCCGACCTCGGCCGCCGTCACCGTCGGCGCGACGTCGCTGATCTACGAGCCGCTGTTCCAGGCCAACCTGGCGCAGCCGGCCAAGAAGAACGGCGCCCCCAACGTCTACCCGTTCCTGGCCACCGGCTTCAAGTGGGGCAGCGGCGGCAAGTCGATCACGTTCACCATCCGCCAGGGCGTGAAGTGGTCTGACGGAACCGCCTTCACACCGGCTGACGTTGCGTTCACCTACAACCTGCTCAAGCAGTACCCGGCCATCAACGGCGGTGGTCTCCCGATCACCGGCGCCACCGTCAGCGGCAACACCGTCACCGTGAAGTTCTCCTCGTCGGAGTACTCGGACTTCCAAGAGGTCGCGGGCAGCGTGTACATCGTGCCGCAGCACCTGTGGGCTTCCGCGGGCGACCCGAGCAAGTTCCTGGACCCCAACCCGGTCGGCACCGGCCCCTACACGGTCCAGAGCGTCGGCGCCTCAGGCGTCGTGCTCCAGGCCAACAACAGCTACTGGGGTGGCCCCTTCGGCGGCCACGGCGCTCCCGCCGTCAAGACGGTGGAGTTCCCGGCGCTGAGCAGCAACACGTCGGCTCTGAGCGCGCTGCTGACCGATCAGGTCCAGTGGGGCGGCAACTTCATCCCCGGCTTCGAGAAGGCAGTCGCGGGTAAGCCGATCGTCAACAACTCGCCTCCGGGCAACACCAACTCGTTCGAGCCGAACCTGAGCAAGTGGCCGACCAACCAGCTGGCCGTCCGTCAGGCGATCAGCCTGGCGCTCAACCGCTCGGCGATCGGCCTCCAGGGCGAGGCCGGCCAGGAGCTCCCGGTGACCAACGCCAGCGGCCTGCCGCTGCCGGTGTTCACCCCGTACCTGTCACCGTCGGTCAAGAAGGACAAGGTGAGCGCGCACGCCAACATCGCGGGCGCGGCGAAGGTGCTGAAGGCAGCGGGCTACAAGAAGGCCGGCAAGTACTGGGCGTACAAGGGCAAGGTCGTGAAGTTCTCGATCACCGACCCGTCCAGCTACAGCGACTACAAGGCGGACGACCTGCTCGCCGCCCAGGAGCTGCAGAAGGCCGGGATCGACGCGACCTTCGAGGGCCTGTCGGTCAACCAGTGGAACGCAGACATGGCGACCGGCAACTTCGAGTTGACCCAGCATTGGTCGACGACGGCGGCGAACCCGGTCCAGCAGTACAACGACTGGCTCAACTCCAAGCTGGCGACCAAGACCAACCGTGCCGGCAACTTCGAGGGCCTGAAGGACTCGAAGGTCGACGCGATGCTGGCGAAGGCGGCCGCGACCGCTCCGGGCCCCGGCCTGGTCAAGGCGCTTGCTCCGATCGAGCAGTACGTCGCGACCAACCTGCCGATCATCCCGACGGTGTATGGCGCCACCTGGGGCCAGTACAACACCGGCGAGTTCAGCGGGTGGCCGGCCTCGAAGGGCTCCGGTCAGTACGAGACGGCTCAGCCGAGCGCACCGACCAATGAGGTAGTGGTCCTGCACCTCACGCCCAAGAGCTAATCCCTCTGGGTCTCGTCCGGTCCCCGCCCGTTGGCGGGGACCGGGCGGGTGCCGGGCTCTTTCCCCTCACACGAGAAACTCTTAGGAGAAGCAGATGAACAGCCTCAAGCATGGAGGCTCAGAGGGCGCACGGCGTTTTCCGGACGGATTCGTCTGGGGGGTCGGAACATCCTCGTATCAGATTGAGGGCGCGGTCGCTGCCGATGGCCGGGGCACCTCGATCTGGGACGTCTTCACGCACACGCCGGGCAATGTCAACCGTGGTGACACCGGTGACCTGGCGTGCGATTCATACAACCGGCTCGATGACGACGTGCGGCTGCTGAGTGAGCTCGGTGTCGGCGCCTACCGGTTCTCGGTCTCGTGGCCACGCGTGCTCCCGAACGGCGGTGGGCCCGTCAACCAACCCGGGCTCGACTACTACCGCCGGCTGGTCGACGCGCTCAACCAGAACGGGATCAAGCCGGTCGCGACCGTCTATCACTGGGACCTGCCACAGGCGCTCGAGGAGCGCGGCGGCTGGGCCAACCGCGACAGCGCCAAGCTGCTCGGCGAGCTCGCGAACGTTCTTGCCGAGGCACTGGGCGACCAGGTCGCGATGTGGGTCACGATCAACGAGCCGCTGCAGACCGTGCAGCAGGGCTACATCACCGGGACCCACGCGCCCGGGCGCCGCGACCTGCCGGCAGCGGCCGCGTCGATTCACCACATCCTGCTCGGGCACGGTTACGCGCTGCAGGCGCTGCGCGCGCAGCTGCCCGGTGCGGTCATCGGTCCGACGATGGATCCGCAGCCGTTCAACGCCCTCGACGAGCAGTCCAAGCCCGTCGCCGACGCGCTCGACGCCGAGTTCAACCGCGTCTACATGGATCCGGTCTTTCACGGTACCTATCCCGCCGATCTACGCAGCGACCTGCAGCCGCCGGAAGCGCTGATCGAGGACGGCGACATGGAGCTGATCTCCGCGCCGATCGACTTCTTCGGACTCAACTACTACCGGCCGCATTACGTGCGTGGCGGCGACTGGGCGGATCTCCGCATCGGCGAGACGCCGGTACCCGGTCACCCGGGAGCGGTCCAGTACCTGCCGCCCGATCTGGCGCGCACGGTGATGGGCTGGCCGATCGTGCCCGAGGGCATGCGCGACCTGCTGATCCGGCTGCACACCGAGAGCGGTGGCCTGCCGATCTACATCACCGAGAACGGCTGTGCCGCGGACGACTATCTGACGCCCGAGGGCACGATCGACGATCACGAGCGGATCGAGTTCATCCACAGCCACCTGGACGCGGCGCTCCAGGCACTTGACGCGGGCGTCAACGTCGGCGGCTACTTCCACTGGTCGCTGATGGACAACTTCGAGTGGGCCGAGGGTTACCGTCGCCGCTTTGGCCTGCATTACGTCGAGTTTGGGTCCGGCCGGCGGATTCCCAAGCGCAGCGCGGAGTTCTACCGCCAGGTTGCGCTGACGGGTGAGTTGCCGGCGCGTGTGGATCTCCCCGCCGGCGAGGCCGGCAGCGCCGCTGATGCGGCCGGGGAGGCCGGCGAACCGGAGATCCCAGAAGCTCCCGCGGCCGTCTGAGACGGTCGCAGAGGTGCGGTGTCCTCCTCTCTCCCCGCACCAAACCCAGAGGCTGGCGGGCCGTCGGGTCCGCCAGCCTGAAACTTCGCTGCGGTGTCAAAGCCTGCGATTGCGGGCGCAAATGCAGATTTGGCGGCCGCCGGACGCCGGCCGGCGTCCGCAGATCACCGTCCCGGCTTCAAGCCCAGCGCGCCTGGGAACGATAATCAGGGAATGAGCGAAGCCGCCCGCGACCCGTACGCCGTGCTTGGCGTGGCGCCCGACATCTCCGACATCGAACTGCGCCGCGTGTATCGGGGGTTGGTCAAGCGTCACCACCCCGACCACAACGGCGGCTCCGCCGAGTCGGCCACGCGCTTTGCCCAGATCCAGAACGCCTACGCCGGGATCGCGCAGTTGCGCCGCGGCTCCGGACCGGAGCCGACCGCGGCCACGAGCGCCCGTCCGCAGGGGCCGGCGTCATCGGGTGCTCCTGACATCGAGAGCCGGATCGCATCGATGGAACGCGAGATGGCAGCGACGCACGAGGCCGAACAGCGGGACGCCCGCGAGCGGGCAAGCCTCGCGGCGGAGCAGGCGGAGAAGCTTGCGGCCGCGCGCCGCGCGCAGGCCGCCGATGCTCTGCACAGCCATCGGCTGCGCCCTACGCCCGAGGATCTGGGCTACTACTCGACCGACGACAGCTTCACCAAGATCATCGACGACGCCACCGAGCAGTTCAGCCAACGGCTGCGCAAGAGTGACGCCAAGAAGCAGTTCACGCAGCGGCTGTCCGATCTCTTCGGCCGCGACGACTGATCCGTTCAGGCGATCGTGTGCTCGGGCTCGGGAATTCCGACCCGGGCCGCGGTGAGCATCCAGGTGCCGAGCCCGAACAGCGATACGAGCCCGCCGAACACACACACGGCGGCCCAGCCGTCCGACGCGTACAGCGCGCCGGTGACCGACGAGCAGAGCACGCCGCCGAGGAAGTAGGCGGACATGTATGCCGTCGTGATGCGGCTGCGGGCATCGGCATGGAGCCGGTAGATCGCGCTCTGGTTGCTGATCTGCGTGCCCTGGACTCCCAGGTCGAGCAGCATGATCCCGAGGATCAGCACGATCACCGAGCGCGAACCGAGATCGAGCACCAACCAGCTCGCTAGCGTTGCGACCAGCGTCGCCGTCGTGGTGGCGGCACCATGCCCACGGTCCGCCAGCCGGCCGGCCAGCTGCGCCGCGCAGGCACCGGCGACGCCGGCCAGGCCGAAGAGGCCGATCGTCGCGTTGTCGTAGTGGTAGTGGCTGCCGTGCACGCCGGAGAGCAGGAACGCGATCGAGGTCCAGAGGATGCTGAAGGCGCCGAACGCACAGCCACCGAGCACCATCCGCTGGCGCAGCACCGGCTCGCTACGGATCAGCGTCAGCACCGAACGCAGTGCCGCCCGGTAGGGCAGATCGGAGGTCGGCTCGATCCGCGGCAGCGCGCGGCGCAACACGGCGGCGAGTACCAGCATCGCGACCGCGGCGAACGCGAACACCACGCGCCAGCCGAACAACTCCGCGATCACGCCGCTCAGCGTCCGCGACAGCAACACGCCCAGCAGCAGGCCGCTCATCACCGTTCCGACGACCTTGCCGCGCTCGTGTGGCTGCGCGAGCTGTGAGGACAGCGGCACGATCACCTGGCCGATGAAGGTCGCCCCACCCACGAACAGCACCGCGGTCGCAAACACCGCGAGGTTGGGCGCGATCGCGGCAAGCGCCTGGCCGGCAGCGAGCGCGCCGAGGCTGACGCTGATCAGGTTACGCCGCTCGACCAGGTCGCCGAGTGGCACCAGGAACGCGAGTCCGAGCACGTAGCCGATCTGGCCGATCGTGACGAGCAGCCCGGTTGTTGCCGTGCCGACGCCGAACGCATGGCCGAGCGTGTGCAGCAGCGGCTGGGCGTAATACATGTTCGCGACCGCCGCACCGGTCGTGAACGCGAGCAGCAGGACGAGACGGCGGCTCACGCTGGACGGCGGCTCAGCGCGTGCCGGCGCGCTCGAGCTGCTCGTGGCGGCGCACGAGCTTGACGCGGGGGCGGCCGTTCGGCTCGCCGAGCGCGCGCTCGTGCGCGTCGATCGCCTCCCAGCCGGAATAGTCGACGACGTTGACGCGCTCGCGAAGCTGCGCGAGCAGTTCCGCGGGTGTGCGCGTGGGCGTCGGCAGCAGCCCGGCGGAGTGGTCCTCGAACAGGCGGTCCGTGGTCTCCTGCGCGCACTTCTTGTTGGTGCCGATCACGCCCGACGGTCCGCGCTTGATCCAGCCGGCCGCGTACAGGCCGGGGATCGGCTTCTGCGTGTCGGGGTCGAGCACGCGACCGCCCTCGTTGAGGACCGTCGCGCGGCGGTCGTCGAACGGCACGCCCGGGAGCGGCTTGCCGACGTAGCCGACGGCACGCAGCACGATCCCGGTCTCGAGCCGCTCGGTCTCGCCGGTCGGGCGCGCCTTCAGCGAGCCGTCGTCAGCGGCGATCAGCTCATTGCGCTGCACGACTAGCGCCTCGACCCTGTCACTGCCCTCGATCGCCACCGGCGAAGTCAGAAACCGCAACACGACCCGCCGCGGCTTGCCGCTCGGTGTCAGCGTCGAGTAGCTGGTCAGTACCTCGACGTTGCGCTGGATCGTGCCGTCGGCGCTCTCGAGGCCGGCCGCACTTGCGACGTCGAGTTCCATGTCGGCGGGGTCGACGATCACGTCGGCCAACTCGAGGTCGGCGAGCTCGCGCAGCTCCGGATTCGTGAACGCGGCCTGGGCCGGGCCGCGGCGTCCGAGCACCACGATCTCCTCGATGTTCGAACCGCGCAGCAGCTCGATCGAATGGTCGGCGATGTCGGTCACCTGCAGCTCGTCTACGGACAGCGCCAGCATCCGGGCGACGTCGAGCGCGACGTTGCCGTTGCCGATCACGACCGCGCGCTTGCAGGAGAGATCGAAGTCCATGTCCGCGTAATCGGGATGGCCGTTGTACCAGGCGACGAACTCGGTCGCCGATTCGCTGCCGGGCAGGTCCTCACCGTCGATCCCGAGCCGCCGGTCGCCGGGCGTGCCGACCGCGTAGAGCACCGCGTGGTAGGCCGCCGCGAGCTCGTCATGGGTGACGTCGGTACCGACCTCGACGTTGCCGTGGAACGCGAAGCCCGGCATCCGCGCCGTGCGCTCGAACACGCGCGTCACCGACTTGATCTTCGGATGGTCGGGCGCGACCCCGAAGCGGACCAGGCCCCAGGGGGTCATCAGACGGTCGAAGACATCCACGTGCACGACCGGGTCGGTGCTCGACAGCAGCTGTCCGGCGGCATAGAAGCCGGCCGGCCCGGAGCCGATCACTGCGACGCGCAGCGGGTTCTCAGCAGTTCCAAGTACGGCATCCATAGAACTGAGGGTACAGAGGCGCTAGAGGATATTGACGGCGCGTGAGACCACGAGCGCGATCGTCACCACCGAGACCAGCGACTGCACGCCCATCATCGCCTTGGCCTCGACGCTGAGCGGCAGCGTGTCGGTGGGGCTGAACGCCGTGGCGTTGGTCAGCGAGACGTACAGATAATCGACGAACCGCGGCCGCCAGTTCGGAGTCAGCTTCGCGACCTCGTCGGTCATGTTCGGGAACAGAAAGTCGGGTAGGCCGTCAAGTCCGGCGGCTCGGAGCCCGGGCCCGCCGCGGTCGAGTTCCCAGTACCAGAGCGAGAAGACAATCACGTTGGTGAGCCAGATCAGCGTGCCGGCGATGATCAACTGGCG
>DATASU010000226.1:0-32530 GCA_036269095.1 Solirubrobacteraceae bacterium | reverse complement strand
CTCCCACCTGGTGGTCGGCCTCATCGCAGCTGCGGTCCTGATCGGCGCCGGCTATGCGCTCGCGACCACCCGTAGCGTCGTCATCCACGCGTGCATCAACAGCAAGACGCGCGCACTGACTGTGCCGGCAAAAGGCAAGTGTGCGCGGGGCTACCGAGCGCTCAGCTGGAACCAGCGGGGGGCCCGGGGTGCCACCGGCGCGAAGGGAGCGGCTGGAAGCAAGGGCGCGACGGGAGCGCCCGGTGGATCGGCGACCGTCAGCGTCGGGAGCGTTACGACCGAGTCGGCGGGCAGCCAGGCCACGGTCACGGACTCCGGGAGCGGCAGCAACGCGATTTTGAACTTCGGCATTCCGCAGGGGGCGGCGGGGACGAACGCGCCTGGGACGGCGGCGACGGCTTATGGGCAGGTGTGGATGGGGTCGGGATCTGCTGAACCTGCGCCTGGCAGTAATAGCGCCAACGTGCAGCACGTGGGTGGCGGAGGTGGAGTTGCCGCGGTCGAAGTCACTGGGTGCGCTGCGGCTGGTCTCAGCGAGCCCGTTATCAACGTCACTGCCGACTCGGATCCCGCCGACACGCTCACCGACCACGACTCAGCGGGAACAGCCGGGGCTTATGTCAGCACGTGGTCGAGCGTCGGGTCGGTCCTTACGTTCGATGTCACGACCTACGACCCGATCACCGCGACCACGGCGAACTCCGACTTCTCGTTCGCGGTCTACTGCTGAGCGACCTTGAAAGGAGCATTAGGTGCGCACTCGTATCGCCGTCGACCGTTGTTGGTTCCGGACGGCCGTCGTCTCGCAGCGTGATCTGCTGACGGCTTCCTTCGCCTTTCTGTTGACGCTCATGTTGCTCAGCGCAGTGTTCCCGGTCGCTGCGCAGGCCAACAGCTACACCGGTCTGCTCCATGGAGGCACGCTTGGGATCAGTTCGACCGATCAATCTGAGTCCGGCGGCTTCGTCTATGGGGCGGCCTCCTGGACCGCTCCAGCCGGGGTCCAGTTCAACGGCTTTGCCTACACGAGCGCTGCATTCAGCTCCACGAGTGACAACTCCGTGGGCGGTGTGTCCGCGGGCTTCGGCGGCGATGGCACCGCCGCGCAACCGTCGATCCTCTTCCCATGGACCTTCGACTGCTCGATCACCAATAGCGGCCACTACTGGACCAACACCGGCGGCACAGGTCTTGCTGGTACGAGCGGAACGCAGACCTGTGAGACGATCGGCAATTCGGGTTGGAACCTCACTAACGGCGAGCTTGAGAACAGCAGCCCTGCGATCGACCCGGAGTCCGCGTACAACACGCTCTGGCTAACCGTCTTCTGTCAGGCCGAGACCTGCAACTACTCCGCCGCCAGGGAGTGGGGCACGGCCGCGGTCAGCGTCACGAACCTCTCCGGAGCCTTCATCGAAAATGCAAGCCAGCCAACCGGAAGTGGCGTATGGGCGTCGGCGGTGAACACGGCCGACTGGTACCAGACCGACAGGGGCGGAATCACGCTCAACCTCGCTGCCGCTGACCCCGCGGGAGTCTGTGCGTTGTACGCGAGTCTGACGGGAGCTTCGAGCGTGACGAGCGGCCTGGTCGGAAACCATGGTCCTGGTGTCACCAACGTCGGCGGCGAGATCGGCGAGGAATTCGCCTCTGGGACCGACCCGTGCTGGGTCGGCCAGACCAACACTGGTAGTTGGACTCTTCCCGGGGCGTTGGCGAGCGGTACCTACACGGTTCGGATCGCTGCCGCGAATCCAGGCAACTACCAGGCGCAGGGCTTCAACGCGACAGGCAGCCCCACGGTCGCGCAGTACGGCAACGCCATTCGCATCGATGATTCCGTGCCGACGGTGAGTTGGTCGGCTGCTCCAGCGGGATGGACGTCCCAGGTCAGCGAACGGCTCGACGTCACGGTCGGGCCGTCAGGACTGGCCTCGGTCGCCTGTACCGACAACGGCACCAACATCTCGGCCGCGTTGGTGTCCGGCTCGACTTCCGGGGCGGGCACGAGCGTCTGGAACGTTCCCACTGCGGTCGTCGGCGCGAACAAGATCTCATGTACCGCCACTAATGGCGACGTCAATGGCGCGCTGACGGGCGCGGTCGCGCAGACGTTTGACGTCGATGCGTCGATGCCCATCGTTGGCTTCTCGGACGATGGCTATGAGCAGTCCGATTGGACGAACCAAACGCAGGTGGTCACCGTCAGCGCCAGTGGCGGACCGAGTGGCATCAACAGCACTTACTGCTCGTTGGACGGCGGGCCGAGTGAACGGCTCGCTGACTCCTCGGGTGGCGACGTGTCCGTCGGCTCCAATGGACGGCACGAGTTCAGTTGCTCAGCTCTGTCGGGAACCGGCGTCCGCGGCAGCGCCACCTACAACGTCAACATCGACACCAGACAGCCAACCCTCACGTTCCTCGTCAACGGCGCCCCACCGAGCGCCACGTACGAGAGCGGGACTCCAGTTGTAACAGTGATCGGTAGCGAGGACGGTGGGATCCTCTCCGGCCTCAGTCAGATCACGTGCTCCGTCAACGGCGGCACCCCATTCTCGCTATCGGGGATCGGTCCCGAGAGCCAATACACGGGCTCCTTCGAGCTCGACCAGAACGGTGCCGACAATGTGAGTTGCACGGGCACGACGGTCGCGGGGACTGTCGAAACGACACCGTCGCTCGTGACCGTCAACGTCGACAACCCGAACTACTCGCCTAACGCCTCGGCGCTGATCGACAACGGCGGGGACCCGTACTCGAACGGGCCGTCGCAGTCGCGGTGGTACGTGAACCCACAACCGGTGACGATCACCGCCGACAACACCGGGGGCACGGCGCCGATCGCCGCGATCTCCTGCAAGGGGGCGCTTTCCGGGACATGGCCGATCAGCACGCTGAACACCGATGCCCACGGTGGCGAGCAGATCACGGTGACGGTCCCGGCGCCCGGCGGGGATCTGAGCTGCGCGGCTGATGACTCGGCCGGCAATGTCTACGTCCTCGGGTCCTATCGCTTCGAGATCGACGACACGCCGCCCAAGGGCTACTTCATGCCGCGCAGGAGCTGGCCCGCGCCCGACGAGGTCGCAATCCATGCGACCGACAACGGCGGCTCCGGGGTCGCGCTCGTCAAGGTCTATGGACAGTCGCCCGACGTCGAACAGGGCGCGCCACAGTTGGTCGGCGACGCCCACTACGACTCGAACACCCGGAGCTACGTCGTGACGGTCCCCGATGGCGTCGCGCCGTGGGTTGCCGGGAGCTGGAAGTTCTACGCGAACGTCGTCGATGTTGCCGGGAACCAGGGCCAGATCACCGCGGGGTCCAACGGCAGCAGCGAGGACCTGACGCTGCCGTTGCGCGAGAACACCGCGGTGAGCGCCGTCTCCGGTCAGGTATCGGCTACCCCCGACGTCGCGATCCCGGATGCGCTTGCCGCTGCTGCGCTCCGCGTCGGCTCGAGTCATGCGCACCTCACACAGCGAGCAGGCCGCATCGGCGTCGCGTCGGTGGCGAGTGCCGGGCGACCGCGGTCGGCAGCACACGCGCTGACGGTCAGGTACGGCGCCGCGGTCACGATCGCGGGGAGGCTGAAGGACGTGACTCACCGCGGCGTTCCGATCTCCGGCGCCAGGATCCTCATCTATCAGCAGCTCGCCGGCTCGCGCACCTACAGCCGGCTCGGATCGGCGCGGACCAACGTTGGAGGCGCGTATCGCTACCGAGTCAGGCCCGGGGCCAACCGCACGCTGTACGTGCTGTATCCCGGAAGCAGCCTTCTGCGCCCCGCCGCGAGTCAGCTGCCCGAGCAGTCCTCGGGCAGCGTGAGTCTCGACGCGAGCAGTATCCATGCGGGCGGTCATCTCGCGATAACCGGGCAGGTTCATGGTGGACACATTCCTCGTGGCGGACTCGATGTCACGATCGACTACCGGCAGCTGGGCGCCCCCGGCTCAGGCACGTTGGGCACGGTCCGAACCGATCGTCGCGGGCGCTACGCATTCACCCAGTACTTCTCGCCCAGTACGCGCGGTCTCGACTATCAACTCTGGGCCGTCGTTCCGCGCGGGCAGTCGGGCTGGCCGTACCTGGGTGCGTCCACCGCTCGCGTGATCCGGCGCGTCGCCTGAAATGTTTGCCCCACCCGCCCTTCCCGCTGGAAGGGCGGGTCGCCGCCGCGTTTGGCCGCATCGTGCGGGAATTACCTGGGGTCAGGGGGGTCAATACAGGGGCTCCCGAGCCTCTTTTAACAGACCCATGAAACGCACGTTCGGAGGACAACCTCATGACCCAGGCCGCAATGGTCGATATCCTTTCCAGGAATGTTCGGAGACATCGTTCAGCCGACCCATCTTTTGCTGATTCTCGTCGTGGCGCTGGTCGTGCTCGGCCCGAAGCGCTTGCCCGAGGTCGGGCGGTCGCTGGGTCGTGGTCTGCGCGACTTCCGCTCCGGGCTCCAGGGCGTCCAGGACGAAGCGCGTGGGATCTTCCACGACGCTCTCGACGAGGGGCCCAGCCAGCCGCCAGAAGACTCAACGGTTTCGACGGTGCCGGAACCACTGGCTCCCGCAGCCGCGGAGCCCGTGGTCGCAGCTCAGGCCACTCCGGAGCCGGCGGTCGCCAGCGTGACGAAGGTCACGGCGGTGGAGCCGGAACCGCCCGAGTTCTCAGACTGACGACAGAGTCGATACCGGTGGAGACCGCCGCGCTGGTCGCGCTGCTGCGCGAGGGCGGCCGCGCGTGGACCAACTACGTGCTGGCGGCACAACGCCAGGGCGTCGAGCGCGTATCCCCGCTCGCGATGCTCGAGCAGGCACTCGGGCTGCTCTCCTACGAGGCGCTCGAGAACGCGCAGCAGGAGATCGAGCGCTGGCAGGCCCGCGGCTTTGCGCTGCTCCCGTTCTTCGCGCGCGAATACCCCGAAAATCTCCGCGTTGTCGAGAACCGGCCGCCGCTGCTGTTCGTTCAGGGCGGTCTGCTTGCGACCGATCGTCGCGCCGTCTCGGTGATCGGCGCCCGGCAGCCGAGTGACGATGGCCGTGCCCTCGCGCGCGCTGCCGCGCAGGCGCTGGCGTTGGCCGGCTACGCGGTGGTCTCCGGGCTGGCCGCGGGCATTGACGCCGAGGCCCATCGTGCGGTGCTGGAACTGCGCAGCGACGGCCGCCGGCCAACCGCCCGTACGATCGCCGTGCTGGGCACCGGCCTCGGCGAGGTGTATCCACCCGAGCACGCCGCGCTACAGGCCGAGGTCGCCGCGCAGGGAGCGCTGGTCTCGCATTTCTGGCCCGACGCGCCCCCGACCCGCAACAGCTTCCCGGCGCGCAACGCGGTCATGTCCGGGCTGACGCTCGGGAGCGTGATCGTCGAGGCCGGTGAGCACAGCGGCACCCGCGTTCAAGCGCGGCACGCGCTTGCCCAGGGACGGGTCGTCGTGCTGTTGCCGCCGATGATGCGCTGCGAGTGGGCCCGGGCACTCGCCGAACAAACCGGCGTGGTCGTCGTCGAGGACGCCACCAGTGTCGCTGAGGTCTTCCGACGGTGAGCGGCTGCTCTCCCCACGCCACGGACCCGGTGTCTGCCCACGCTGCCTGAACCTGACGGGCGTTGACGGGCTCTGCCGAGCCTGTGGCGCCAATCAGCATCATTTGGCGGCGGTGGCCCCGATCTCCTACAGCGTCGGGGGCGAGTGGCTCCATCACGCGATCGTCTCCTACAAACGCGACGCCGACCCGTCCGTGCCGGATGCGGTGGCGGCGCTGGCGCGAATCTGCGCGGCGTTCGTCCGCGCGCATGAGGCCTGCGTGGCGGCGGAGTCGGGTGTTCCCGGCTTCCAGCTCGTGACCACGGTGCCGTCGGGCGCGCCGCTGCGCGACCTGCACCATCCGCTGCGGCGGATCGTCGGTGAGCTTGTCGCTCCAACCCGTGAGCGTTATGAGCGGCTGCTCGTGCGCTCGGAGACCCCCGCAATTCCGCGCGTCTTCGATCCCGGCCGCTACAGCCCTACGCGGCAGCTCGACGGCGAAGCCGTGCTGCTGATCGACGACATGTGGACGAGCGGCGCGAGCGCCGAGAGTGCCGCCGCCGCGCTGCTCGCCGCCGGCGCCGGCACCGTTGCCGCGATCGTCGTCGCCCGCCACCTCAACCGTGGCTGGCGCGAGAACGACCTCTGGCTCAGGCGGCTCGCACAGTCGGGTTTCGACGCATCGAGCTGTGTGGTCTGTGAGCGTGCGGCGCGCCTAACGACGAAACCCGCCGCTGCCCAGCGGGGCAGCGGCGGGTTGTCGAACCTCTGACTACGAGATTAGGCCTTGACGCTCGTCGAAAGCGACTTGCTCCCGGCCTTGACCTTGAAGGTGAGCTTCTTGGTCTTGTGCTTCTTGATCTTCTTGAGCAGTGCGGCCGTCTCAGAGACGAGGCCCTTCTTGCTCTTGAGCGTGACCGACGTGACCTTGCTCTTGAACGTCACGACGAGCTTGCCGCGTGAGACCTTGACCGACTTGATCTTGCCGCCCGAGGCGGAGACCTCCTTGGCCAGCTTCTTTGCGGTCGTCTTCACGAACTTCAGTCCGCTCGGCAGGCTGACGGTCTCGGAGCTGAACGCCGTGGCGTTCTTGACCTTCAGCGTGAAGGTCGGCTTGCCCTTGTTGAGACCCGACGCGCTGCCGCTCAGGCTGGGCTTCACCGCGGTGGTCGTCGCTGTGCACTGGTTGGTCACGGCCGTCGCGGTCGCCGCCAGGTTGACCGCGGCGGGAGTGCCGCTCACGCTGCTGACGCCGTCGCCGGTATCCCCGAACTCGTAGGCGAGGCCGGCGATCTCATCGGTCGCGGTGCCGCCTGCGGTGCCGAGCGTGGTGCAGCTCGAGGTCTTCACCGGTGAGGTTGCTGCCGGGAAGTTCAGCTCGAGGCTGTTGATCGGCAGCGGCTCCTGGCCGAGGCCGGTAACGGTTGCCTCGCCGAAGTTCAGCGTCAGCGGGAACGCCAGCGAGCTCGGGAACGAGCCGATGTCGTAGATGCCGTTGGTGAACCACAACTCGAGGTAGGGCTGCGTCGCCGAACCCTGGCCGCTGCTTGCACCGGTTGTGACGACGTAGATCTTGCCGACGAACTGGTTGTTGCTGCCGCCGAACTCGTCGGCCAGCGGCGAGGTCAGGGTTACGGTGCCGATCGACGTACCGGACGGGTTCGCCTCGATCGCGGCGATCTCGGCCGCGGTCGTGCCGTTGGCCGCGGCGTTGACCTCGTCTCCGACGAGCGCGGTGTTGACAGAGAGTCCGGCCGGGAACGTCAGCGCGAACGCGCTCGGAACGATGTAGCCACCCGCGGGTGCGCTCAGCTTGACGTCGTACTCGAACGGGTCAGTCGTGGAAACGACCGTGCCTGACGAGGAGACGCTCGCGCTGTCAGCCGACTGCATGATGCCGGCTGCCGAGCCAAGGAAGCCGACAAGCTCGCTCAGCTGCGGCCAGTTGGCGGCAGCCGAGGCCACTGCAGGCTGGTCCTTGGTGGTAAATGCGGTCACGTAGGCGCCCGCTGGAGCCGACGGGTAGGTATCGCAGTCTGCGAACGCCTGCCCCTGAGAGACGCCGTTGGATTCCTCTGTGGCGATGCACAGGGCGTATTCATAATCACTGGCGTACGTTGCGTTCGCGATATCGGTCGCGATCTCCGTCACGGTCGACGAAGTCAGCTGCGATGCCGTCGTGTAGTCGCTTGTGAAGTTGGTGTCGGGCGGCGTGGTGCTGTTTGCAGCCGCGACGCCGTTGGCGCCGACGATCAAGTTCTGGGCCTCAATCAGGCCGCTCACGGTCGCGTTGTAGAGCGAGTAGACGCTCGTCGGCGTCCCGGTGCCGCTGTAGGCGGCGTCAGACGAAGCTCCTATCGGAACCGGAATAGCTGATGCGGAGCTGGCTACAGCCAGGCTGCCGCCGACGGCGATCGCAGCGACTACTGATCGCCGCATTGCACGAAGAGACAATCTGAACCTCTCTCATAGATTGCGGAATAGCGGCTATCCAGCACCGACTCGCAGGCCCTCCCCGGCCAGAAGCAGGTCTGAGCTCTTGCTCGGATGGCGCGCCTCTTAGACGTCAGTCTACTGCGGACTTGGGAACTGTCTGTCGGGGTAGTCGACATCTTGACCCGACCCTAACCACGCGGGCGGCGGCCCTCAACCGCTAGCCTCGAATGCGTATGTCCGGCACCGAAAAACCCCCGCACCGCCCACACGAATGTCAGCGCTGACAGGCCGTTCCGCGGTCTCCCTCGCGGCCGCGATAAGCCGTCGCGAGATAACCGCAGGCGCGGTGATGGAGGCGCACCTCGAACTGCTCGAGCGAGCACATCCGAGGCTCAACGCGGTTGTCGCCGAGCGCTTCGCCGAGGCGCGGTCCGAAGCCCGTGCGATCGACCAACGCATCGCCGGCTCGTCATTGCGCGGCGAGCCGCTCGAGCTCCGCCCGCTGCTCGGAGTCCCGTTCACCGTGAAGGAGTCGATCGCGCTCGAGGGCATGCCCAACAGCGCGGGGGTGCTGGCCCGGCGCGAGCTGCGCGCCCCGCAGAGCGCCACCGTGGTCAAGCGGCTTGTCGAGGCCGGCGCGATCCCGGTCGGCGTGACCAATACCTCGGAGCTGACGCTCTGGATCGAGTCCGAGAACCCGCTCTACGGTCGCACCAACAACCCCTACGACCAGACGCGTACGGCCGGCGGCTCATCCGGTGGCGAGGGCGCGGCCGTTGGCTCGGGTGGCTCGCCGTTCGGCGTTGCTGCCGACATCGGCGGTTCGATCCGGGTGCCCGCGCTGTTCTGCGGCGTGTTCGGACACAAGCCGTCGGCCGGGCTGCTGCCGAACACTGGACTGTGGCCGACCACCGCAGGCGAGGCGGAGAACTTGCTCGCGGTGGGCCCGCTCACGCGGCGCGCCGAGGATCTGCTGCCGTTGCTGAGGGTGATGGCGGGACCCGACGGCTGGGATACGCGCACCGTCGAGATGGAGCTCGGTGATCCAGGCGAGGTTTCGCTGGACGGTCTGCGCGTCACCGTCGTCGAGGACAGCTCGCTGCTGCCGATGTCACGCGACCTCCGCGACGCGCGCGAACGCGCGGTCGGCGCACTCGCCTCTGCCGGTGCGCGGATCAACCGCGTCAGCATGCCGAGCTGGCGCAATGCGCTGCTTCCGTTCCTCGCGGCGCTGCAGAACACCGGTACCAACGCGACGCGCATCGGCGCACTGCTCAAGGAGGCCGGCGAGCAGCGCACGCGGCTGCCGGCATTGCTGTTCGGCAGGGGGCAGCACACACTGCCCACCAGGCTGACGGTGCTGGCCGAGTCGCTGCCGGCGAGCGGGGCGACGCGCGACAAGTTGCTGGCGACCGGGGAAGAGCTCGCCGCCGAGCTGATCGAGGCGATCGGCGACGGGGTACTGCTGCACCCCGCGCACCTGTCGGTCGCACCGCCGCACAGGCGCACCTACGGCCGTCCGTGGCTGACGACGCCGGCGTCGGTTTTCAACCTGGCCGGGGTGCCGGTGACCGAGGTGCCGCTTGGCCTCAGCCCCAAGGGGTTGCCGGTCGGTGTCCAGGTTGCGGCGGCACACGGCGCCGATCATCTGAGCATCGCGATCGCCCACGAACTCGAGGCTGTGTTCGGCGGCTGGGTCGCGCCCGAGCTCTGATCCGGCGCTGCCAACGCGTCCGGCAGCGCGCCCACGGCCCTTAAACCAGACAAGGGCCCCGTCCTGCAGGCCCTCGTCCAGTCCTTCTCAGCGTCGTCCCCACGGCCGGGTTGAGTGCGACGTTGTGAAGTTCGATTCGCCCGCTTAAGCACGCCCGCACGCCCAAAAGTTGCGGACCCGCGAAATCTCCGCGGGCTTGTCATACTGGAACACCCCACGGGGGCGTAGCTCAGTTGGTTAGAGCGCCGGCCTGTCACGCCGGAGGTCGCGGGTTCGAGTCCCGTCGCTCCCGCTCGAGAACCGCCCAGCAGGCGGTTCTTTTTGCTTCTGAAGGCCTGGCACGGCCAACAGCAGCCTGCGGGTTACCCGATGGCTTCGTTCAGGATTTTGACGACAGCGGGCGGATCGTCTGGTGTGATCGTTGGGCGTATGCGGTGCCCGGTGTCGAGCACCAGTGCGGTGCGCTTGCCGGGCCGGTGGGGATCGAGATTCCACCAGTGCACGAAATCACCGGAGCCCCAGAGTCGCCACCTCCGTACCTTCCGCAGGCCTGTCAGCGGAAGGGTCTCCACGCTCCTGATCGACGCATAGGGGATCCGCTTGGTTCCCCAGGGGTAGTAGCGGCGGATGCTGAGAACTTGTTCGTCGCAGCGGATTGAGCCGTCGTCGTAGGCGATGTGGTGTGCGTTCATGGCGCTGCTCCTGGCGGGTTATCCGGCTTCTGGCTAGGCGATTTCGGGTGGGAGGATGAAGAAGCCGGCGACCTTCTCATCGATGTCGAATGCGACCCGTGCCTTCATGTCCCCGGCCTCGTAGCGCAGCGGGATGTCGACGACGGTGTGGTCACCGATGCGTCGGACGAATGGCGCCCCGTCGCCGAAGCCTTCAAACGCGCCGACGAGACCGGCGACGGTCGCCAGCGCGTCGCCTCGGACGGCGTCGGTGAATGCCGCCAGAACCTGGGCGTTGAAGTCGGGTCTCACGTCGTCCATGCGCCCTTCGAGGACCGCCGCGGCGACCCTCGTCGCGCGTTCTGCGGCGTCGGTCATGCTTACCGTCTTGTCCATCGGTTCTCCTGTCCTGGGGTCCACGGGCTTGCCGAATCGCTGAAACGCGGCCTGGCGAGTCACCCCGAGCAGGTCCCCGATCTCCTGCCACGTGCGCCCAGCATCGCGGCACTGCTCCACACACAGCCTCAGGATCCGGTCGGTGAGGACGCCGGCGTCATGCGCGCGCCGCACGAGGTCCAGATGGTCAGGGGCCGTCAGCGGACTGCCCACCATCTCAGCCAGGACCGAGGCCTGTTCGTCCAGCGTGCGTGTGAGCCCAGAGAGGGATCGAGCTGAAGCCATCCTGTAAAGGATGCATTTACAGACAGAAGATGTCAAGGCGGCCTTGACAAGCGCTGAATGCCGGACCATGGGCGCGCACGACCTCGACCTCAGGAGAGGCAGATTGGTTGCGGGCGCAAGGACGCTTCCGCGGAAGTGGCGCCTGAACGCTTGCGCGTGATGACGAACGCGCGGGTGCGCTGTTCCGAGCCACGCGTTGGCAAAAGAGTTGGTTTTAGGTGCGATGCAGCTGTCCGGGCGCGGTGCTGTCGCCGACCGTCAGGCCGTGATCTGCGTGATGAGGCGCGCGAGGTCGTCGGGCTTGTATCCAAGCCGTCGGGCTAGCGCGACGAGTTCATGGGCCTTGGCCACGAGTTGCGTCTGTTCGGGCGCGACGGTGGTGACAGTTATGCCACGGCCTTGGCGAAACTCGAGGAGACCCTCGTCGCGGAGGGTGCGCAGCGCGCGCAGCACGGTGTTCGCGTTGACGCCGAGCACTGCTGCGAGGTCGCGGGCCGGTGGCAGTCGGTCACCGGGCCCGGCCTCGCCGTCGGTGATCGCGCGTCGCAGCGCGGACGCGACCTGCTCATGCAATGGCGCCGGGTCAGACGGGTCGATCGTGATCGCCGGGCTGGTCATCCCCAGCCGGGCCTGAGTCCAACGTACACGTGGGTGATGATCGTGCGTCCGCCAGGCTCGTGGATCGTCAGTCGCACAGGTCCGCCCGCCTTGCCTTCTCCGAGCCACGTCTGAGGGCCAACCGGGATGCCTTGGCGGCGGAGCCGTTTGATTTCGGTGCCATCGACGGGCAGGACGTGGACGTGCAGTCTGGACGTGATGCCTGCCGGCTTCAGGAATCCGTCGAACGAGGTGTGCGGCCGGTCGCCCGGCCAGAGGAACTCGTCGCGGTGGTTCAGGACAAGGGGCGCACCGGCGATCGTTGCGGTCACCGACACCGCCGGGCGCTTGAGCCAGACGGCCAGGCCGACGCGGTCGCATGCGATCGAGTTGGCGAGCGCGCCTGGGCAGCGGACCCCCATGTACGGCGGCCTGGACAGTACGGCCGAGGCCGCGACCACCGTCGGCGCTGGCACCGAGCTGCCAGACGGCGGGCCATGCTCCACCGTGGCGATCACGATCGCGGCGGCCGTGAGCGTTGCGAGGGCCGTGATGCCAAGGGCGCGGTGACGTCGGCGTCGGTGCTGCCAGGCTTCCTCGATGATCGGCGCCACCGTGCTCATAGAGCTAATGTAATTAGCAGCATCAGCAAAGTCAACCGTGCTCGTGGATCCCGTCCAGGGCTAGCAAGCGTTCACACCCGTGGGTCCGGCCGTAGAATCGGACGTGCGGAGGGGGTGACATGCGAGCCAAGACCAAGCGCTTCATCGTGGGCGGTACCGGCGTGGCTGCTGCGACGGCCGCAGCTCTGGTCCTCGCGTCGGTCGGATCGGGGGCGGCGACGGCCGGTAACCCCATGACTGCGGCTCAGATCAAGTCGCTGGTTTTGAGTGGCGCCGCGGCGATGGGGGATAGCACGCCGACCGACATCAGCTACAGCGCGCTGACGACGCGCAACGGAGCGCTGGCTGCGTCCGGTAGCGGAGCTTCGATGGGCGGTGCCTATGGATCGGCCAGCGGCTATTTCGTGGTGGTCGCACACGGCGAGTTCACGGCCTACGACGCGCCGATCCCGAATGGGGCGAAGATCCCGACGGGGACCGTGATGACGCTTGTAGTCGACGCGGCCACCGGCGAGGTGACCGACTCCGGTGTACAGCACGGCAGCCCCGACCTATCCACGTTGGGACCGGTCACAACCGTCAGCAGCTGACGGACTTGGGACCCGCCGACTTGGTCGCGGCCGGCGCGCCGCGGCGCGGCGGCCGCGGCGCAGCTGGCAGCGGTACGCGGTGGCGGGTCCGCTGCCGGTGAACGTGAAGCTCGCCGACCGCCTGCCCAGAGCGGCGTGCAGCAGCTCGGTGCGCGGCTTCGTCGCCGTCGGCACCGGCCCCCAGTCGACGTCCTGATCGGCAGGGTTGCCGCTGGGAGTCGCGTTGGCGACCAGCTCGGGTGTTGAGTCCGCCGGCAGCCGAAACCGCCCAGACGTGCGTGTAGCCGGTTTCGTTGTTGGCCGTGAACGCGATCATCGAGCCGTCGGGAGACCGGGCCGGAAAGGTGCCGTCGGAGGCTCAGACCTTGAATCGCTTGGTGGACGGGGTGGGATCGCTCTTGCCGCGCCGGTCCACGGCCTCGACTGAGAACGTGTGGTTACCGCGCCTCAGCCGCTTGTAGCTCTTGCCGCTGGCGCACTTGGTCCAGCGGCCGCGGTCGAGCTGGCACCTGAAGCTCAGCTTGCCCGAGCCGCCCGAGCCGCTGAACCGGAACGTCGCGCTGCGGGCGCGGCGGTTGATGGTCGCCTTGATGAGCTTCGTGTTCGGCCCGGCTGGGCCCGCGGCCGCGCTGGTCTTCGAACCGCTGGTGGGCGCCTTGGTCGGGCTGCTGCTGCCGGGTGTGGTCGTGGTTGTCGTCGGCGTGGTGGTGGGCGTCGGCGGCGTCTGCGTGGGCGTCGGCGGAGTCAGCTCCGCCGCTCCAAAGGATGGGTAGGCTCCACCCGGCACCGCCAGGTACACCGAGCTGTTGACCGCGCTGCAGTCGGTTGGGTCGGCGACGTTCGCTTCGTGGATCCCGCTGTCGTCGGCCCAGGCGAGCGTCGATCCGTCGCTGCTGTAGGAGATGCTGTCGATCGTCTGCGGGGTCTCGCCGTAGGAACCGGCATCGAGCGGGATCGTGCAGTCGTCGGTGGTGACGCCGCGGTTGGCCCAGTCGATGCTCTCCAGCACGATCTCGACGTTGTGCGCGACACCGCTGTAGTCGGGGCTGTCGTCGAGGAGCAGTGCCAGGTGCTTGAGGTCGCGGGTGTAGGCGACCTCGAACTCCCAGTCGCTGCTCGGAATCGCGGTGTCACTCTTCCAGCCGCTGTTGCTTCCGCTGTCGGCGTCCCAGATCCCGTACTGGCAGCAGTTTCCCGCCAGCGCTCCGGCCCAGTTGTAGCCGTTGTGCCCGAGCCCGAGCCCGTCCTCGGAGTTCACATACGGGTCGTTGGAGCTGGAGGCGTCGACCCAGACCGGGTTGATGTAGTCGTCGCTGAAGTCGTACCAGGAGCTGTTGCCGGCGGCCGTCGGCTGCAGGAAGGTCGAGCCACCCGATTCGCCGCAGCAGTTGATGACGTTGTAGGCCAGCCGGCTGCCGTCGGGTGAGATCCGGATGTGGTTGACGTAGTAGTCGCCGACTCCGAGGACAGTGGACTGCGGTGTCGGGATCGGCGCGGATAGCAGTGAATTCCCCTGCTGGTCGAACTCGTAGACGTAGTAGTTGGCTGTGGAGAGCGCGGCGATCGTGCCCTGGTCACTCTCCGATGGCCACGCCCAGCGGCCCTGGGGGCTGACGGCACGTGCCTGAGAGCCGTCGGCCGCCGCCACATACACCTGCCCGCCCGCGACGTACACGAGCGAGTCGGCCCCGGCCGGCGCGGCCGCCAACAACAGCACAAGCAGGATCAGCAGCGGCAGAAGCAGCCTGCTGCCACCAAGGGTGTCCGGGATCGGATGTCGCATGGCGACGATCCTGCTGGCCGTCGCTTAAGATCTACTTGAGAGCGACTTGGCAATCCCGATCCAGTTCCGTCTCCTCGGACCGGTACACGCGCTCAGCGGCACTACACCGCTGTCCGTGGGACAGCCGAAGCAGCGTGCCGTGTTGGCAAGTCTGCTGCTGCATCGCGGCCGTTTCGTGTCCCGCGAGGAGCTGCTCGAGGCGGTCTGGGGCGAGCGGCCGCCGCCCTCGGCCGTGGGGTCGCTGCACGTCTACGTCCACGGCCTGCGCCAGATCCTCGGGCCTGAGCGGATCGAGGCGCGCGGGGAGGCCTATCGGATCCGCCTCGAGCCGGACGAGCTCGACCTCGAGCGCTTCGAACGTCTGCTCGCCACCGGACGGGCGCAGCTGGCAGCGGCTGAGCCACAGCTTGCCGTGGAGCTGCTCGGCGAGGCACTGCGGCTGTGGCTCGGGCCCGCGCTGGCCGATCTGAACCCGGACATGCTGCGCGACGAGCGGGCTCAGCTCGAGGACCGGCGGCTCGATGCGGTCGAGCTGCTCGCCGAGGCGCGGCTGGAGGCACGCGCGCCCGGCGAGGCGCTGGCGGAGCTCAGCTCACTGATCCCCGAGCATCCCTACCGCGAGCGCCTGCGCGAGCTGCAGATCCTGGCGCTGTACCGGCTCGGCCGCCAGCAGGACGCGCTGGCCGCATACCGCGAGGCAAGGGCGGTGCTGATCGAGCAGCTCGGGATCGAGCCGGGGGCGCGCCTGCGCGCGCTCGAGCTGGCGGTTCTGAGTCAGGCGCCTGAGCTCGAACCGTCCGCTCCCGCCACCGAAACCGTGGACGCTGCTCGGGCCGCCCTGCCGGCGCCGCCGACCCGGCTGATCGGCCGTGGCCGCGAGCTCGCGGAGATCGTGTCGCTGTTCGACGAGGCGGGTGCGCGCCTGGTGACGCTGACGGGATCTGGCGGCTCGGGCAAGACCCGCCTAGCGCTGGCCGTGGCTGAGCGTCTGGCGACGGAGTCGCCCACTGACACCGGCTTCGTCGACCTGAGCGGCGCGAGCGATCACACGCTGGTGCTGCCGCTGATCGCACAGGCGCTGGAGGTCCCGGTCCAGCATCCACTGCGGGAGGCGCTGGCGAGCCACCTGCGACCGCGGCGCTTGCTGCTGGTGCTCGACAACCTCGAGCACGTGCTCGACTGCGCACCGGAGCTCGCGCAACTGCTGAGCACCGCCCCGGCGCTGCGAATGCTCACCACCAGCCGCGCGCCGCTCCGCCTGCGCGCCGAGTACGAGTACCCGGTACCGCCGCTGAGTTTGCCGCCCCGCTGGGCGGCACTGGAAGCGGTTGCCGCCAGCGAGGCCGTGCAGCTGTTGCTGGAGCGTGCCCGCGCGGTCAACCCCAATCACCGGTTGACCGCGACCACCGCGCCGGCCTTCGAGCGGATCAGCCGGCGGCTGGATGGCCTGCCGCTGGCACTCGAGCTGGCGGCCGGCCGTTTGCGCAGCGCCTCCGTGGAGGAACTCGCCGCCGGCCTCGATCGCGCGCTCGAGTTGCTGGTGGAGGGCCCGGTCGACCTGCCGGCTCGGCAGCGGACGCTGCGCGCGACGCTGGCCTGGAGCTACGAGCAGCTCGATCCCGATGCCCAGCGGCTGCTGGCGAGGCTCGCCGCGTTCGCCTCCAGCTTCGCGGTCGCCGACGTTGAGGCCGTGTGCGGCCCCGGCGTCGCGGAGCTACTCGCGGGCTTGGCGCAGGTGAGCCTCCTGCAGCACACTGGGACCGGGTTCTCGATACTCGAGACGGTTCGCGAGTACGCCGCGGAGTCACTGGCCGCCAGCGGTCAGGAGCACGAGTCGCGCGCGCGTCACTGCCGCCACTTCCTGGCCCTGGCGGAAGGTGCGCGGGAGGCGCTGCTGGCCGGTGAGGACCAGGCCGGCGCCTTCCAGGAGCTCGATGCCGCCCATGACAATCTGCGGGAGGCGTTCGCCTGGGCTGCCGGCGCCGGCGAGGTGGAGCTAGAGGTGCGGCTCGTCTGCGCGCTGCGCCAGTTCTGGCTCGTGCGCGGTCTGCTGGCCGAGGGACGGGCGCTGTTCGAGCGGGCGGTCGCGGATACCGAGGCGGGAGATCCGCAGCTGCGCGCGCAGGTGCTGGTGTATGGCGGCGCGCTGCTCTACCGGCCCGGGGATCTGGCGACGGCCCGGGCCTGGTGGGAGGAGGCGCTGCGGTTGTTGGGGGACGGCGGCGACCGCACGCTCACGGCCCACTGCGCCGCCGAGCTCGGCAATGTGGCCTATTCAGAGGGCGAGCTCGACCGTGCCGCTGAGTTGTACGAGCGCGCGGCCACAGGCTTCACCGCCACCTCCGACCTGATGCGCCTGGGGTCGGTCCGCAACAACCAGGCGGAGGTCGCGGTGGCGCGGGGGGATCTAGCGGCGGCCGACTCGTTCGTCAGCCAGGCGATCGAGCACGCCCGCGCAGTCGGCGATACCGAGGCCCTGGCGACCGGCCTGCACACGGCCGCCCGGCTGGCGCTGGCGGTCGGCCGGCCCGACCGCGCGCGCGGATTGCTGCTCGAGTCTCTGCTGTGCGGACGCGAGCTCGGCTACCGCGAGCTGCTGGCCAACTGCGTGCAGGCCGTGGCGGAGCTGCTGCTTGGCGAGGGTGGCGACCCCGAGCGCGCCGCCCGCCTGCAGCTGGCGGCCGCCGCGGGTCTCGAGGAGATCGGCGTCCCGGCGCAGGGGATGGAGGGCGAGAGCTTCGCGGTCACCGAGCAGCGTTTGAGCGACGAGCTCGGCGCTGAGCATCTGGCCGCGATCGCGCTCGAGTTGCGCGAGCTGGCGATCGAGCGGGCGTTCGAGCGGGCGGTTGAGCAGGCGCTGGAGTTCCTGGAGGCGGGCTCGTAGCCGGCTGCGGGTGGGCGGCGATGCTCTCGATGTGCTCGCCTGCGACCGTCAGCCGGCGCGCCGCGTGCACTTGGCCACGACGAGCTTGACCGCCGGTGTGGTCGGGTCGAAGGTCGAGCTCACCCGGAAGAACATGCCGTTCCCGACGATGAAGATCGGGCCGGGTGGGGAGTCCGATCGCGTGGGGTCGGGAAAGTCCGAGTAGCCGTGCGTGCGCATGCATTTGGCGAACTTGACCGCGGCGCTGAACTGCGCCGCGGTGGCGCTGACGCCATCGCCAACGCCGCCCGGCGCGAAGCGCGCGCACGCGGTGCGCGCGGATTTGAACGCCGGGGACTGCGGGTTGAGGCCGCTGCCGGCGATGTTGATGCCGCCGCCTCCGCCGCTTGGGTCCGGGAAGTTGGGAACCCCGTGCTTGCGCATGCAGTTGGCGAACTGGATCCCTCTCGCGTGGCTGACCGCGAGCTTTGCGTGGGCCGGTTTGTGTGAGGAGCCGCACGCGGCGAGCGCGAGCGCGCACCCGGCGGCCGCGATGGCGCCTCCGATCTCGCGTTTCCCAAGCGGTTGCATTGTCACATGGGTATAGGCGTGGTCGCATAACAGCGCGGTAACGCCGCGACGAGCGTGCCTCGCCTGGCCCGCGTGCCCCGCGGGCGCTAGCGCCGCTGCTGGTTGCGCAGTAGCGCGGTGAGTTCGCTCTGCGCCTGGCGCGTGAGCTTGTCGTTGGGCCCGAGTGCGCGTTCGGCATCGGACACCAGGCTGCGGTAGCTGCGGGTCGCGAGCTGCGGCCGGCCGTCCTCCTGGTAGGCGCGCGCGAGCAGCAGACGCACGCCCAGGGACCTGCGGTGGCCGGTGCCGAGCAGACGCTCGACGTCGGGCAGCGCGGTCTCATAGGCCTCGACCCCATCCTTGATCCGGTGCGCGACGACGTAGGTCGTGGCGAGCTCGACCTGCGCGTCTATGAGCCGCTCGGGGTCGGTGTCGGGCGCAGGCTCGGCGACGAGTGCCTCGAGCTGGTCGATCGCGGTGTCGGCCTTGCCGACTGCGCGGAACGCCTGCGCGAGGTTGATGCGGTAGCCGAGCCGCTCGCCCGCGTCGATCGCCGATGACGGGTCTGCGAGCAGCAGGTCATAGAGGCTGATCGCGAGCTGCGGCTGCCGCGTCGCCAGGTAGGCGCGCGCCAGCGCGCCACGGGCCGACGCGAGCGTGCCCACCGTGCCGGGGTCAGCGCTGCTGTCAGCCAGGTCAGCGCCGGTGCCGGCCTGGAGCGCGACGATCGCCGCCTCGAGCAGCGGGATCGCCTCGGCCGCGCGTCCCGCCTCGAATCGCGAGGCGGCCAACTCCAGCTTGCCGGCGGTGCTCTCAGGGACATCGTCAACGACAGGTTCGACCGTGGCGCGACGCGGCGTCGAAGCGGTTGCCGCGCCACCGACCGGACGTTGCTGCGTACTCCAGATCTCGGCGAGCGCCCGCTGGGCCAGGTCGCCCCGCGCCGGCTGCCCGCCGGCGCCGGCGCGCGCAACCGGCACGGGGTGCGCAACCGGCACGGCTGGACGCTGCTCGACGACCGGCTGCTGAGTCGACCAGATCTCGGCAAGCGTCCGCGGCGCGCCCGGGGCATCAGCCGGCACATCAGCCGGCCCAACAACCGGCCCGACAACCGCCCCGTCGCCCGCCGCGCGTTCAAAGTCCGGCAGCGGCCCGCCGACGCGGAAGCTGGGGCGGTGCGGCGTGGGGTCAGCCTCCGGCAGGCTCGCGCTGGCAGCGAATGCGCCATCGAGTACCGGTGCGGTCGCGCGCGCGTTGCGGAACGCCTGCAGCGCGTTGTAGCCGTCGCGTCCGAGCACGACCTGGCCGTGGGCGTCGCGCACGAGCGGCGTCGGCAGCAGGTTGGTGACGACGTTCAACGCGAGCATCGCGGTTCCCACGCCGAACAGATCACGCAAGACCACCGAGGCGTGTGACCAGGCGGGCAGCAGCACGAGCATCCCGAGCAGCTCCAGCAGCGTCGCGCCGGGACCGGCCAGCGAGATCCATCCGCGCGTGCGCCAGCCCACGCCATCGGGTTTGTAGCGGCAGATTCCCGCAACCTGGCTGCCGAGGATCGGGACCGGACTGAAGCTGATCTGCAGCTGGCCGAGCCGGCCCCTGAGCGCAAGTGAACCTGCCCCGACGACGACCTCCGCCGGGCGTCGGGCGAGGCGTCGCACGGCGGCGGCATGGCCGAGCTCGTGAACGAGCGTCGAGAGCGGCCTGAACGCGAACATCCAGATCAGGATCACTTCGTACTGCTGGGACTCGTTGCTCAACCCGCCCCAGCGTCCGAGGCCGTACCAGATGCCGAACGACGCGACGAGCTGCAGGGCGTACGACGGCCCGTACGCGGGATGGTCTTCCGCTTCCATCATGGCCGTATCGGCACGCGATACGCCAACGGTTAGTCGATTGGACACTCTGCCGGCAGGCGACCAGGCGGCGCTGCTGTCATACCGCCACCTCGGGCGCGAGACACGCTTCACGCTGAGCTGCACGCCCCAGCTCGACTGGGCTCAGTATTTGGGCAGTTCCTGCCGATCATTACGCGTATGCAGACGATCGAGCTCGAACAGCTGGCAAAGACGCAGGAGCAGCAGCGCCCGGTGCGCGAGCTTCATGCGCGGGTGGGCGACGGTCTGCAGGTGCAGTTGCTCTGGTGCGAGGTCGACGACCTCGTGTTCGTCCGCGTCGCGGACCTGCGCAACGACCGCGCCTTCTCGATCCCCGTGCAGGAGGGCCAGTCGCCGCTCGAGGTCTTCCACCACCCCTACGCGTACGCGCCCGCGAGTTAGTCGATGGCTGCCGGGCCCGCTGGCCCGCAGCCATACCTACACGCTCGCGGCTTGACGGCTCAGGCCGCGGCCAGGCCGCTCGCGAAGCCGACCCTCCAGCTCGGGTAGGCCGGCGACCAACCGCGCTCGCGTGCGCGGGCATTGCTCGCGCCGCGCGCCCAGGCCTGCCCGTCGGGATCGCGCTCGGCGGGGGCCGGTGCGCCGACGGCCGCACAGAACGCGGGGACCCATTCGTCGGCGGCGACCGGCTCGTCATCGACGACGTTGTAGGCACCGGCGGGCCAGTCGACCGACTGAGCGGCGGCAGCCGCGGCGTCGTCGACGTGCACGAAGCTCGTGATGTCGGGGCCGCGGCGCAGCGCGCCCGCGTGTGCGGCCTCGGCCATCGCCGCGCCCGGCGCGTACCAGCTGTCGGGTCCGTAGAACAGGCCGTTGCGGAGCAGGACGCAGCGGTCGATCTCGGCGGCGGTGTCCTCCATGATCGCGATTGCCGCGACCGTGAAGCGGCGCTGCGGGTCGGTGGTCGCGAGATCGAGCGGCTCGTGCTCGGTCGCCGGACCGCTTCCGGCTGCATACGCCCAGGCGATGCTCTGCAACACGATCGCGCCGACGTCGGCGGCGAGCGCCGCGTCAAAGAGGTTGCGGGTGCCGTCGAGTCGCAGCCGGGCGTTGGCCTGCGTCGAGCGTTCACTGAGGTCGGTGAGCTGGTGCATGATCAGATCGGGCGCCGCGCCCGCGACCAGTTGCTTCACCGTCCCGGCGTCGAGCGCGTCGCCCTGCACGATCTGCGCGCCCAGTGCCGCCGCGCCCGCGGCCCGCTGCGGGTTGCGCGCCAGCACCACCAGCTCATGCCCGGCCGCGATCAGTGCGGGTACGACACGCCGACCGATGACGCCGGTGCCACCGGCCACGAAGATGCGCATGCTCAGCAGACTAGGGGAGCTGCGCTGATAGGGCCCGCGTCTATAAGCTCGCGGCCGAATGCACGAACACAACGTCGCGATCATCGGTTACGGATTGGCCGGGCGCGTCTTCCACGGCCCGCTGGTCGCCGCCACGCCGGGGCTGAAGCTCGCCGCGATCGTGACCTCGGACCCGGCGCGCCGCCGCCAGGCCCAGGCCGACCATCCCGGCGCCGTGATCCACGACTCCCCGGCGCAGCTGTGGGCCGGCGCCGACAGGTTCTCCGCGGTTGTGATCGCGACGCCGAACGCGAGCCATGCGCCGCTCGCGACGCAGGCGATCGACCACGGCCTGGCGGTCGTCGTCGACAAGCCGATGGCGCTCAGCTCGCGTGAGGCCACGCAGTTGATCGACCACGCCGAGCAGAAGCGCACGCCACTGACCGTCTTTCAGAACCGCCGCTGGGACTCCGACCAGCTGACGCTCGCGAACCTGCTCAAGGAGGGTGCGCTCGGCACCGTCCAGCGCTACGAGTCGCGCTTCGAGCGCTGGCGCCAGAAACCCAAGCCCGAGGTCTGGCGCGAGCGCACGACGCCCGAGCAGGGTGGCGGGCTGCTGCTCGACCTCGGCAGCCACCTCGTCGACCAGGCGCTGCACCACTTCGGCCAGGTGCAGAGCGTCTACGCCGAGATCGACAAGCGCCGCGGCACGCCGGCCGACGACGACGCGTTCCTCGCGCTGACCCACGGCTCGGGCGTGATCAGTCACCTGCACGCCTCGGCGCTGACCGCCGCGCCGGGACCGCGGTTGCGCGTGCTCGGCAGCGAGGGCGCCCTGCTGGTGCGTGAGGTCGACTCACAGGAGGACCGCCTGCGCGCGGGCCAGCGTCCCGACACCACGCCCGACTGGGGCGAGGAGCCTGATCACGCCCGCCCGCGGCTGATCGCCGGCGAGCGCAGCATCCCGCTGCGGCCCGAGCGCGGCGCCTGGCAGACCTTCTACGCGCGCTTTCACGACGTGCTCGCCGGGCAGGTGCTCGTCACCCAGGGGATGCTGCCGGTCGATCCGCGCGACGCGGTCGAATGCCTGCGCGTGATCGAGGCGGCCCGTGACAGTGCCGCCTCCGGCCGTGTCGTCAAGCTCGGCTCGAGCCGCGCGTAGCGGCCCGACCTGCGCGTTGCCGGCCCATACGCAGCACAACCGGTGGTCCGAGAACAGCCGTTGTGATGGCGGCGCCGCGCGACCGAGCACCCCGGTCGGCTCGATCACCAGGGCGACGGCCCCGTCGCGCAGCAGCGCCACCGGGTCGGGTGCGCGCGGCCGCACCTGGATCGTGATCGCTGGAGCTTCGCTGGCCAGGCGCGACACCAGTGGTCCGCCGGGCATCAGCAGGCTGTAGTCCGAGCAGCTGATCGTGAACGTCGCCTGGTCGATCGCGGGGTCGAACTCGGGCGGTGCATCGAGCGCCTCCACCACCAGCGCGAGCGCGGCGCGCACCGGTTCGACCAGCGCCTCCGCCCGCGCCGTCGGCACAGCGCGGTCCCGTCGGCCGTGTCGGCGGCTGACCACCGACCTCAGCGGGCCAGCATCGGCATCCGGATCCCGGCCTCCCGCGCGACCTCGACCGCCCGTGGATAGCCAGCGTCGGCATGGCGGACCACGCCGATCCCGGGGTCGGCGCTGAGTACGCGTCGAAGCCGATCGGCAGCCAGCGGGCTGCCGTCGGCAACTGTCACCTGTCCGGCGTGGATCGACTTGCCCATGCCGACCCCGCCGCCCTGGTGCACCGACACCCAGCTCGCCCCGCAGGCGGTGTTGAGCAGGGCGTTGAGGATCGGCCAGTCGGCGATCGCGTCGGAGCCGTCGAGCATCGATTCGGTCTCGCGCTGCGGCGAGGCCACCGAGCCGGTGTCGAGGTGGTCACGCCCGATCACGATCGGCGCCTTGAGCTCACCCGCGGCGACCATCTCGTTGAAGCGCAGCCCTGCGAGCTGACGCTCGCCGTAGCCGAGCCAGCAGATCCGCGAGGGCAGCCCCTGGAACTTGACCTTCTCGCCGGCCAGGCGAATCCAGCGCGCGATGTGCTCCTGGTCGCCGAACAGCTCGAGGATCGCCGCGTCGGTGCGGTGGATGTCCTCGGGATCCCCGGACAGCGCGGCCCAGCGGAACGGGCCCTTGCCCTCGCAGAACAGCGGGCGCACGTAGGCGGGCACGAAGCCGGGGTAGGAGAACGCGTCCTTGTCGCCGTGCTCGGCGGCGAGCCCGCGCAGCGCGTTGCCGTAGTCGAAGGCCTCGGCGCCGGCCTGCTGCAGCGCACGGATCGCGCCGACGTGGGCGAGCACCGACTCGCCGACGCGCCTGAGGTACTGCTCGGGGTCCGACGCGCGCAGGGCGTCGGCCTGCTCGATCGTCAGGCCCGCGGGGATGTAGCCGTTGAGCGGGTCGTGCGCGGAGGTCTGGTCGGTGACGACGTCGACCTGCACGCCGCGGCGCACGAGCTCGGGCAGCACCTCGGCGGCATTGCCGAGCAAGCCGATCGAGAGCGGCCGCCGCTCGCTCGCGGCGCTCTGCAGGCGTGCCAGCGCGTCGTCGAGGTCGGCCGCGCGCTCGTCGAGGTAGCCGGTCTGGATGCGCCGCTCGATGCGCTGCAGGTCGGTCTCGATGCACAGCGCGGTGCCGCCGCACATCGTGATCGCGAGCGGCTGCGCACCGCCCATGCCGCCGAGCCCTGCGGTCACCACCAGGCGCCCGCTGAGGTCGCCGCCGAAGCGCTTGCGCCCGGCCGCGGCGAACGTCTCATAGGTGCCCTGGAGGATTCCCTGCGAGCCGATGTAGATCCACGAGCCCGCCGTCATCTGCCCGTACATCATCAGGCCCTTCGCGTCGAGCTCGCGGAACGTCTTCCAGTTGGCCCATTCACCGACCAGGTTCGAGTTGGCGATCAGCACGCGTGGCGCCTGCTCGTGGGTCTCGAACACCGCGACCGGCTTGCCCGACTGCACCAGCAGCGTCTCGTTGTCGGCGAGCTCGATCAGCTCGCGCTTGATCGCGTCGAGGCAGGCCTGGTTGCGCGCGGCCTTGCCGATGCCGCCGTAGACGATCAGCTCGGCCGGGTTCTCGGCGACGTCGGGATGCAGGTTGTTCTCGAGCATCGTCAGCGCGGCCTCCTGCTGCCAGCCGCGACAGCGCGGGGGTGGTGGCACGCTCATCAAAGTCTCCTTTTCATCTAATGGAAAGATGTTTCATTTACCGATAGATTCTACGGGCAATGGCGATGACTCCCAAGCCGGCAGATCCAGGCGGGGCCTCCTCGACACGCACCGTTGATCGGGCCTTCGATCTGCTCGATGCGGTCGTCGCGCGCAGCGGCGGCGCGACGCTCAGTGAGCTCGGGCGCGTGACCGGGCTGTCGCCCGCGACGGCCTCGCGGTTGCTCGGCACGCTGCAGAAGCGAGGGCTCGTGCGCCGTGATCCGCGGGGTCTCTATCGCGCGGGGCTGGGACTGATGCAGACGGCGGCCGTGGTGCTGCGCGGCGAGCCGCTGTACGAGCTCGCCGGCGCTGATCTGGTCGAGCTCGCCGCGGCGAGCGGTGAGACCGCCAACCTCGGCGTCGCTGTCGATGATGACCGCGCGCTGTATCTGCGCCAGGTAGTGGGCGATCAGCGTGTGCAGACCGCGACCTGGGTCGGGCGCACGATCCCGCGGCTCGGCACCGCGATGGGGGCGGCGCTCGCGGGGGCGGTCGGAGCCGGCGGTTACGCGGACAGCCGTGGCTCGCTCGAGCCCGACATCACCTCGATCGCCGCGCCGGTTCGCGACTACCACGGGGCGATTGTCGCGGCGCTCAGCATCCTCGCTCCGAGCTATCGCACCACCGACGCCGACGTCAGGCGCTACGGGCAGCTGCTGGTCGGTCACGCGCGTTCGCTCTCGCTGGCGCTTGGCGGTTGACGACCGCCATGACCGATCGGCTTCGGGGGAGGCCGGCCGCTTCCCGTTCGCGCGGAAGCGGCCGCTGGTAGTCTGAGCTCACCGGGAACTAGGGGCCGCCAGGGGGCTGGCGCGTCCAAGGAGGGAAACACATGAATAGACGTTTGCTTGCCGTGGGCACCACGATTCTTGGGCTGCTCGCCTTCACATCGAGCGCAGGCGCGGAGACTCTCGGGATCACCTCGGCGCCCACCGGCACCGGGCTTGGCTGCATCTCCGGCTCGACCGTCGTCCAGACCGCCGACACGCCGGCGACCCCGTTCATCGTTCCGAGCGGAGGTGGCACCATCACGCAGTGGCAGATCCTCACCGGCGGTGACACGCCGGGTTCGAGCGTCACCCTGCTCGTGCTCGCGCCGAGCGGTACCACGGGCAGCTACACGGTCGTGGGCAGCGATGCCGAGACGATCCCCGATCCAGTGCCCAGCGACGGCGTCGCGAGCTTCACGCTGGCGCACCCGATCGAGGCTGCCGCCGGGGACACGTTCGGACTTGTCGGCGCGGACGACGTCCTCTGTTACTACGCAGGCGGCAACGTGCCCGCCGGCGACACGATGGAGTCGGCGGCCGGCGCGACGACTGTCGGCTCAACGCTCACCCAGCAGGAGGTTGACCCGTCGCTCGAGATGGCGATCGCGGTGACGCTTGTCACCTCGCAGGACGTCGCGGTGCAGACCGCAACGGTCGGGGCTCCCACCAGCACCGGCAGCCCGTTCGCATTGACGTCGGCGGTCACCAACAGCGGCCCTGGGACCGAGCCGATCACGTTCACCGACCAGGTGCCGGCCGGGCTCCAGGTGCTCTCGGCAACCGCCGGGCTTGGGACCTGCGCGGTCGGCGGCCAGACGGTCACCTGCACGATCACCGGGCTGCCCGCGGGCCAGAGCGCGGCCGTTGACGTCCTCGTGACCGCGGCCAAGCCGGGCAGCTACGCGAACACCGTGAGCGTCACTCCGTCGGGCATCACCGACCCGAACACCGCCAATAACACGGCGACGGCCACGGCGGTGGTCGCCGCGCTGCCGCAGCTGTGCATCGTCCCCGGGTTGAAGAAGCTGCCGCTGGCCTCGACCCGCCTGGTGCTGAAGGAGCTCGGCTGCCGGGTCGCAGTGGTCGACAAGCACTCGTCGCTGAAGAAGGGCCTCGTGATCGGTGCGGTCCAACCGACTGGAACGTACCCGTCCAAGCAGCTCGTGACGGTGATCGTCTCCGAGGGGCCTGCGAAGAAGAAGAAGAAGCGCAAGAAGCACTGACGCTGGCGCAGGGTAGTTTCTGGGAATGGCCGAGCTGCCATTCCCAGAGCCACCCCTGACCGACGGCGCGGTGCTGTTGCGCCCGTGGCGCGACGATGATCTCGAGTTCGTCGTGCGTGCCTGCCAGGACGCCGAGGTGGCGCGCTTCTCGCCGGCGATCGCCTCGCCGTATATGGCCGACGACGCCCTGGCCTGGTTTGCCATGCAGGAGCCCGAGCGCCTGAGCGGCAACGGGCTGGATCTCGTGATCACCGATGCGGCGAGCGGCGCCGCGCTCGGCGCGGTCGGGCTCAATGCCGTCAGTGCCGCCCGCAGATCGGCGACGATCGGCTACTGGCTGGCGCGCGACGCGCGCGGTCATGGCCACGTCAGCCGGGCGGTGCGGTTGCTGGCAGCCTGGGCGTTCGAGCGGCTGGCGATCGAGCGGCTCGAGCTGACAACCGATCCCGAGAACCTGGGGTCGCGGCGCGTGGCCGAACGCTGCGGCTTCCGCCGCGAGGGCCATCTGCGTTCGCACCTGGTCGTGCTGCACAGCGGCGAGCGCCGCGACTCGCTCGTCTACGGGCTGCTGCCGGGCGAGCTCAGGTGAGCAGCCGCAGCAGGTCGGTCCTGCCGCCGCTGTGCACACCGATCGTCCAGACGGGGAAGCGGGCGAACCCGGCGGTGATCCTGATCGTCACTCTCCACAGCGGGACACCGCCGACGCTTCCGGCGCGGGCGAAGTACTCGTTCGGTCCGGTCGGGCGCAGCGGGCTCGGCGCGGCGTCCAGATAGGTTGGCGGAGTCCTCGAGAGGACTTCGAGCACGTAGTCGCGGCCGGGCGTGACGGCGTAGCTCCCGTTGCCCCTGGCGGGAGCGCCGATCAGCGCGATGTCGCGCAGACGGACGCTGGCGCTGCGCGTCGTGGTCACCCCGGCATTGCTCGTCGCACGGGCCGTGTAGTGGATGACGTACCCGCCGGAGGTGCTGGTCGTGTGCTTGCGGAGCTTGCAGGAGCGGATGCCGGAGACGTCTTCGGTCGCGTGGCAACGCGCGGCGGGTGCTCGCAGCACGTAGCTGCGGTGCGGGTTCGGCCCGGCGAGCTTGATGTAGGGCTTGGTCAGATCGATGTTGATCCCGCGGATGACGACCTTTGCCGTTCGTCCTGTGGAGGTCGTCAGCCTGCCGTCCACCTGTATGCCCTTGCCGCTCGTCGTGACGATGATCCAATGCGGACAGTGGGTCAGCCTCGCGCCGTGGGCGTGGCAGGTGAAGGTGACCTTCACCGGCGCGGTCCACCAGCCACTGCGCGAGCGTGGCCGGCGCGAGCTCAGCTTTGCGGTGATGCTCGGGTGTGGCTTGGGCTTCGGTGTCTTTGTGGTGGTGGTCGTCGTTGTGGTGGTTGTGGTCGTTGTGGTGCTCGCAACCGCCGGGCCCGACACCGTCAGCGCCGCGCTGTCCGACGCGGTGTAGTCGTCGGTGCCCTCGTAGCTGGCGGTGACCTGTTGGCTGCTGTTGGCCGGCGTCGTGTAGGCGAGCTTGCCCGTGCCGTCGCTCAGGCCCGCGGTACCGAGGATCTGGCCGCCGCTCCTGAACTCCACCGTGCCGCTCGGCGTGCCGCCGCCGGGAGCGACCGCGCTGACCGCGGCGGTCAGGTCTCCGCCCGAGTAGGAGAGGCTCGTCGCCGTGCCGGCCGGGCCAACCGCGATCGTGTCGGAGATGCCGGCTGCGGCGAAGTTCTGATCGCCGCTCTGGGTCGCGTCGATCACGCACGAGCCGGCGTGCGCGACGGCGACGCTGCCGGCGCTGCTGACCGTGCAGGCGCTGTTGGTCGTCGCGGCGTCGGTGCCGAAGACAGCCGCGAGCCCGGACGTGCTCGACGCCGCGACATCGATCCCGGACTGGCCGACCACCGCGGTAGTCGCGGTTCCCGATGCGAAGCTCAGCGTCTGGTCGGTGTCCTGCACGGCGCCCGCATCACAGGGCACCCCGCTGATGCTCGCGAGCCCGCGCTGATCGGCGACCACCCGGCACGCGATCTGGGACTCGTCGCCGGGACCGAACAGGAGGTCGACGCCGACCGGGATCAGCCCGATCGCCGGGTTGCTCACCTGCAGAGTCTGTGTCTGGGTGGTGCCGCCGTTGTCGACAAGCGGGTCGATGTCGCCCGCATCGGCACTGACGACGTCGGTTCCGGCAACCGTCCCGCCGAGGCATGAGCTGTCTGTGGCGGCGTTGTAGCCGGCGTCGAGCCAGTGCCCGCTGGCGGCGCTGTCATCGGTGCAGGCACCGTCGAACAGATCGCCACCCACCCATACGTCGCCGCTTGAGATGTAGTGGCTGTTGCCGATCTCCTGACCCAGTTGTGTGTCGGTGTTGGCACCGAGCGTCGAGTCCGCGACCACCAGCGTTCCATTGCTGCCCTGGTTGTCATCGGTGTCGATCGCGCCCCCGTCGGCAGCCGAGTTGCCCGTCAGCGTGGAGTTCGTGATCGTCACCGATCCGTTGCTGGCGTTGTTGTCGTTGTTGTCGATCGCGCCGCCGTCGGGGGCGGAGTTGCCACTCAGTGTCGAGCCGATGATCGCCAGCGGGGTGCCACCGCCGCCGTCGTTATTGTTGATCGCGCCGCCGTTCTCACCGGTGTTGTCGGACAGCGTCGAGTCCTCGATCATCAGCAGGCCGCCGGTGTTGTGCGTGATCGCCCCGCCTCCACGGCCGTCGGTGTTGTTGCCGTTTTCGAGCAGCAGGCGCGTCAGCGTGATCTCCGCGGTGCCCGTGGTGTCGATCAGGCCGTTGATGTCCTCGGCGGTCCCGTCGATCGTCGCGGCGCTGCTGTCACCGGGGTCGGTCTCGACCGTGACGTCCGCGCCGATGTTCGCGGCCTGCGACTGAGCGAACGCACCGGACAGCTCGACGGTTCCGGCCGGGGCTGCCTGGGCGAGTGCTCCCTGCACGGTCGCACATGGCGTCGAGGCGTCTGAGCAGTCGTTGCTGTCACTTGCGGCGCCGGCGTTATCGCCACCGGTTCCCGCCGCGAAGGTGGTCTGCGCCGTCTGCTGGGTGGCGCCGGCGTCACACGCCTGACCGGGAGCACTGGTGACTCCACGCTGATCGGTCGCGGGGCAGGCCACCGTGACCGAACCGCCCGGGCCCGTGGTGATACTGGTCCCATGGGCGATCAACGCGAGCGCCGAGCTCCCGTCCTCGAGCAGCATCGTCTGGGTCGGCCCGCCGTAGTTCTCGAGCTGTGCCAGCTCACCCGCGGCCGACCCGACGGGCGCATCGCTCGCGACCGAGGATCCGCCAAGGCACGAGCTGTCGCTGACCGCGTTGAAGCCAGAGTCGACCCAGGTCGCTCCGCCGTTGCTGTTGCTGTCGCAGCCGCCGTCCACGACGTCACCGGCGACATAGACGGAGCCGTCGAAGCCATTGCCGTCGTTGCTGTCGATCTCGTTGCCGTCCGCGTCGGCGGTGTTGCCGCTCAGCGTCGAGTCCGCGATCGTCACCGACCCCTGAGAGCCGGAGCCGTCGTTGTTGTCGATCGCGCCCCCGTCGGCGCTGGCGTGGTTTCCACTGAAGGTTGAGTCGGTCACCGTCAGCGAGCCCACCGCGCCGTTGTCGGCGTTGTCAATCGCGCCGCCGTCGCCGGCTGAGTTGCCCAGGAACGTCGAGCCGATCACGGTCACCGACCCGCCGCCGGCGGCCTCGCCGTTGTCGATTGCGCCGCCGCCGATGGCGGCAACGTTCTGCTGAAAGGTTGAGTCGATGACGTTGAGGTCGCCGGTTTCGTTCATGATCGCTCCGCCGCCGTCGCCGGTGTTTTGGCCGTCGGACAGGGTCAGGCCCTGGATCGTCACCGCCTGCTGGCCGCTGATCGTGATCAGCCCGTCGGCGTCGTTGACGGTGCCCGTGATCGTCGCGCTGGTGCCGTCGGGGTTGGCCGCGAGCGTGGTGTCCTGGGTCAGGCTGACGGCTGCGTCGTCGCTGAGCGTGCCCGAGATCTCGATTGTCGCGTCCGCCGGTGCTTGGCCGATCGCGTATGCGAGCGTGAGGCAGGGCGTGGTCTCCGTCTGACAGTTGCCGCTGTCGGCGCCGGCCCCGACGTCGAAGCCGCCTGTGCCGGCGACGTAGAGCGTCACCGGCGGCGCCGCCGCGGCGACCGCCGGCAAGCAGCCGGCAAGAACACAGACAGCGATCGTCGCGACCGTCGCCTTCCACGCAGCAGATCCACGCACCACAGCCTCCCGCTTAGAGATCACCCAGTGTTGTCGGCCGCTATTCGCCAAAGGCTTAGTCGTGCTCGCTGATCTCCGATGCTAGCGTCGCGCCGAATGAGACGGATGCTTGCCGCGGTAGCTGTCGTGTCGCTAACGGTCTTCGCGCCGTCGGGTGCGAGCGCCCGCGCCGGTCAGGTCGCGGCAGCCGCCCTGCCGGCGACTGACGCCTACACGTTCCCGCAGGAGTGCGTCGTGTTGCCGGTGAAGAACAAGTCGTTCGTGCAGGCCCGCGGGCTGTTGGCCGGCCTCGGCTGCAGGGTGCGCCGGGTCGAGCACGCCTCGAGCGTCCGCAAGGGCCTCGTGATCAGCGCCGTCGGCGGCACCCGCTCCTACGCGTTCGGGCACGTCGTGACGCTGATCGTGTCGAGCGGCCCGCCCGGCACCTGACAACCGCTCGAGCTCTCAGCTCGGCGCGACGATCCCCGGCTCGGCGCAGGTCGCGAGCGCGTAGGGCAGATCGTCGCGTGCCACGCCTCTGATTGACGGATGGTCGAGGTCGACCTCGAGCATCCGGTCAGCGGGAATGCCGAGGCTCGCCGCGCCGTTGCGCGCCAGCTCCGCCCAGAGGTCCCCGTAGTGGGCGAGCAGTCCATTCCGTGAAACGCCCAGGCGACGGGCGATCGTCTCAAGCTCGCGGGTCTCCTCGAACGGGTCGATGCGGACATTCGAGTCCGAGCCGATCGCCAGCCGCACGCCGGCGTCGCGGTAGCGCAGCGCCGGCAGGAAGCCATCGCCGAGGTTGGCCTCGGTCGTCGGGCAGGCCGCGACGATCGAGCGTGTGCGCGCCAGCAGCTCGACATCGGCATCGCTTACGTGAATCGCGTGCACGACCGTCGTCCGCGGCCCGAGGAAGCCGTGGCGATCGAGCAGCTCGAGCGGCGAGCAGCCGTGCTCGGCCCGGCACTGTTCGAGCTCGCGCGGCTGCTCCTGCGCGTGCACGTGACGCACCAGCTCGTGGCGGTCGGCGTACCGCGCGATCGCCGAAAGCCACGACGCCGGCACCGCGCGCACCGAGTGCGCCGCGATCCCGACGTGCACACCGTCGCGGCCGCTCGCCCAGTCGCGCAGCGCGTCGACGCGCGCCAGGAAGGTCTCGACCTCGGGGTCGCAGAAGCGCCGCTGGCCGGACTCGGGCGGGACGTCCGCGCCGTCGCGCCAGCCGTTGCGGTGATAGGCGGCGGGCAGCAGCACGATCTCGAGTCCTGCCTCGACCGCGGCCTCGGCGACGGCGATCGCGATCGCGTTCGGCTCCGCGTAGGGCGTGCCGTCGGGCTGGTGGTGGACGTAGTGGAACTCGCCGACGGCGCCATAGCCGGCGTTCACCATCTCGCTATAGACGGCGCGCGCGACCGTCCCCATCGACTCGGGGTCGAGCCGCGCGACGGTGTCGAACATCGCCCGGCGCCAGCTCCAGAAGTCATCGCCCGCGGAGGCGGCACTGAGCCGCTCGGCGGCCCCGCGCATGTCGCGCTGGAACGCGTGCGAGTGCACGTTGACCATCGCCGGAATCAGCGGCCGGCCCTGGGGACTTCGTTCAGTTTTCCCCCCGTCAGGGGGAAAACTGAACGCGCTCACGACGCGACCTCCGCGAACCGCCAGGCGTGGTCGTCGCGCACCCAGGCGAGCCGCCCGCCGACGATCGCCGCCGCCACCGGGTTGTGCCCGAAGCGGTAGGGGATGTGACTGACCGGCGCGTCGAGCAGCAGCACGTCGGCGCGCCGCCCGACACTCAGCGCACCGGCCACGTCGGAGCGCCCGAGCACCCATGCGGCGTTCAGGGTCATCGCCAGCAGCGCCTC
>DATASU010000225.1:0-5853 GCA_036269095.1 Solirubrobacteraceae bacterium | reverse complement strand
CGCACGCGGATCTCCAGGCGTCGCGCCTGGTAGTCGGTCGTGTTCGAGCACGAGGTGACCTCGCGGAACTGGCCCTGGCCGGGCATCCAGGCCTCGCAGTCGTACTTGAAGGACGCGGAGGCGCCGAGGTCGTCGACGGCGATCGCCACCACCCGGTAGGGGATCCCGAGCTCGGTCAGGATCGACTCCTCGATCGACAGGATCCGCTCGTGCTCCTCGGCCGACTTGTCGGGCTCGACGAACGCGAACATCTCGAGCTTGTCGAACTGGTGCACGCGGAAGATGCCGCGCGTGTCCTTGCCGGCCGCACCGGCCTCACGCCGGAAGCAGGGGGAGAAGCCGGCGTAGCGCAGCGGCAGCTCGGCCGCATCGAGGATCTCATCGCGGTGCAGCGAGGCGAGCGCGACCTCCGAGGTGCCGACCAGGTAGAGATCGTCCTCGGGCAGCCGGTAGATCTGCTGCTCGGTGTCGGGCAGCATGCCGGTCCCGATCAGCGCGCGCTCGCGCACCAGTACGGGTGGGATCACCGGCTCGAACCCGAGCGCGAGCAGCTTCGCGAGCGCATACTGAACCAGCGCGAACTCGAGCTGCACGAGCCCGCCGCGCAGGTAGGCAAAGCGCGAGCCTGAGAGCGCCGCGCCGCGCTCCATGTCGATCATGCCGCCCGCGAGCTCGAGGTGGTCGCGCCCGGTCGCGCCCGACTCGCCGACCTCACGCAGCACCGTGTCCACGGGCGGCGCGGAATCGGAAGGGGTGTTCGGCAGGCCCAGCAGCAGCTCGTCGAGCTCGCCGCGGACCGCGGTCTCGCGATCGGTCAGCTCACGTCCACGCGCCGCCAGCGCGCCCATCTGCTCGCGCTCCTCGGGCGTCGGCGCGCCCTGGCGCCCCTTGCTGAAGCGGTTCTGCTCGGCGCGCAGATCCTCGAGCTGGGTGGTCAGCCCGCGCCAGTCGGCGTCGAGCGACAGCACGCGGTCGATCGCGTCGTCGGCCACATCGCCGCGGCGCGCGAGTGCGCTGCGTACGGCGTCGGGTTCGCTTCTGATCAGCCTGATGTCGAGCATGCGTCTCCTCGCACACTAGTGAAGCGCTCCGCGACGGTGCGGAGCGTCAGGAACTTGTCGTAGTGGTGCCGCTGGCGCTGCCGCTGACGGGATTCCCGCCGGAGGCACTCGGCGACGTGACCGTGTTGGTCCCGGACGTGCTCGCATTGAGATTCAGCGCGCCGGTCAGCGGCAGAAGATCCTTTGACTGCGCGGTGCACGGCGTGGTGTTCGGCTGGATCGGGGCCTGGCGCCCGGCGTAGCGCGAGACGAAGTTCGCGAGCTCACGCGCCTGCTTGCCGACGACGATGTTCTGCGGCATGTAGGCACCGGAGAAGCCACCGTTCTCGATCGCGTAGAGCACGCGGATCGCGGGCCGCTCACAGCGGACGTTGAAGTTCGGGCCGTTGATCGCCTCGTACGTGCGCGGGTTCTGGCCCGAGCCGTGCGTTCCCGCGTAGGAGAGCGTGTGGCAACCACCGCAGCGCTGGTTGAAAAGCGCGGCCGCGGCGCTGTCGGCGGCGTAGGTCGGATCGCTCTTCGGAACGCCGACATGATTGGTGCCGCAGGCGGACACCACGAACGCCACCGCGATCGCGGCGACCAGTGTTGCGGCATAGCGAGCGGTACGGCCCATGCGCCGCGGATCATACGGAACCGTGAAGCGAGAAGGTGCCACCCCCGTCAGCGAGAAGCCGCCGCCCCGACCACCGGGAAGCCGCCGCGGCGACCACCGGGAAGGTGCCGCAGCGACCACCGGGAAGGTGCCGCAGCGGCCACGGCGAATACGTTCGGTGAGCAATCCCCGGCGCCGGTCGTTGTGACGCTCGCTCCCCCTCTCGCTGTGGTCCGCGATCGTCCGAATGTGGCGGCAACCCTGAGATCGGCGCCGGGGCACTCATGTCTCTTCAGCACGCCACGTCGGCCGTCGGGTAGGGTCGGATCGTGACCCCGAACGACGCGCTCTCAGATCCCGAAGCACTGGCCGCGGAATGGGACCTATCCGGGCTCGTCGATGGTCAGGGTGACGCCGCGGTCGACGGAATCCTGGCCGACGCGGACGCGCGCACGGAGCGCTTCGGCGCCACCTACGACGGGGCCGTGGCGGCGCTCGACGCCGCCGGGCTGACGGCCGCGATGCGCGAGCTCGCCGTGATCCGCGAGCTGATCCAGCGGGCATCGGTCTACGCGCAGCTGCGGTTCGCAACCGACAGCTCCGATCCGCAGCGCGGCGCGCTGCTCGATCGCGTCAGGGCCCGCACGACCGAGCTCGAGACGCGGCTGGTGTTCTTCAGCGTCGAGTGGATCGCGCTCGACGCGGACAAGGCCGCGGCACTGCTCGAGCAGGCGGGCGCGGAGCTCGAGTTCGCGGCCCATCACCTGCGCGCCGAGCAGCGCCGCCGGCCGTACACGCTGACGCCGCCCGAGGAGCGTCTGATGACCGAGCGGCGCCTGACCGGCGAGCTCGCCTGGGGCCGGCTGTTCGAGGAGCTCGCGGGCAGTGTGCGCGTCGAGCTCGAGGGCGAGGAGGTGTCCTACTCCGTCGCCTACGCGCAGTTGATGGACCCGGATCCGGCCAAGCGGCGCAGCGCCGCCGCGGCGATGGCGGGCGGCATGGAGTCTGGTCTCGCGACGCGCACATACGTGTTCAACACGATCCTGCAGGACAAGGCCGTCGAGGATCGGCTGCGCGGCTATCCAACCTGGCTCACCAGCCGCAACGTCGAGAACGACCTCGAGGACGCGTCGGTCGACGCGCTGATCGAGGCGGTCGTGAGCCGCTATGACATCGTCGCCCGCTGGTGTCGCGTCAAGGCCGGTCTGCTCGGAACCGAGCGACTCGCCGAGTACGACCTCGGCGCGCCGGTGCTGGCCGACGAGACGGCCTACCCGTATGGCGAAGCGCGCGCGCTGGTGCTCGCGTCATACGCCGATTTCTCACCCGAGGTCGCCGCGATCGCGGCTCGCTTCTTCGACGAGAACTGGATCGACGCGCCGATCCGGCCGCACAAGCTGGCGGGGGCGTTCTGCGAAACCGGCGGCCCGCACGGTCATCCGTACCTGCTGCTGAACCACTCCGGCCGCCGCTACGACGTGTCGGTGATGGCGCACGAGCTCGGACACGGGATCCACGACGTGCTGTCGGCTGGGGTCGGCGTCTTCCATCAGACGCCGTCGATGCCGCTCGCCGAGACCGCGTCGACCTTCGGCGAGCTGCTGCTGCACGAACGCATGCTTGCCCGCGCGGGCACGCCCCGCGAGCGTCTGAGCCTGCTTGCGGCGGCGATCGATCAGTCGGTGCTGACGGTCTTCCACCAGGTCGCCTTCAACCGCTTCGAGCAGCGGATGCACACCGCACGGCGCACCGAGGGCGAGCTGCCCAGCGAACGCGTCAACAAGCTCTACCGTGAGGCGTGGGCCCAGCTCTACGGCGGGGCCGTCGACCCGTATCCCGGGATGGAGCTGTTCTGGTCGATGATTCCGCACTTCTACCTGTGGCCGGGCTACGTCTATGCCTATGCCTACGGCCAGCTGCTGTCGCTGTCACTGTTCGCGCGTTACAAGCAGCTGGGCGCCGCCTTCGTCCCGCGCTTCTTGGATTTCCTGGCGGCCGGTGGCTCGCGCTCGCCGCGCGAGCTCGGGCGGATCGTCGGCGTCGATCTCGACGATCCCGGGTTCTGGGCCGCGGGGCTCGACCTGGTCGAGGCGCAGGTCGGCGCCGTCGAGGATTTGCAGCGAGAGCTCGCGCTCTAGTGGATCGCCGCGCTAGTGGATCACGGTCGCCGCGCGCGCCAGCAGCAGCGTCACGACCAGCGCCGATAGCGTCATCGCGCCGATCTCGCGGCGCATGATCGCGACGACGATCGCGCGCTGCTCGGCGGCCGGCAGGCGCCCGACCGACTGCGCGTCCTCGAGCTCGTGTGAGTCGAGCACCATCGTCGCCGCCGAGAGCTTGAGCTGCTCGGCGATCATCGCCACGACCAGCGGCAGCGCGCCGTAGAGGTAGTGCAGCTCCGCGGCCTTCTCACCCATCAACAGCAGCACGCCACCGAGGCCGGCCTCGACCGCCACAACGGCCTGTCCGCCGCGCAGCGTGCGCCAGAACCACGGGCTCGGGCGGCGTCGCAGCCAGCAGGCCGCGCCCAGCACGAACGCCAGCAGGTTCAACCCGATGGCCAGGATCCCGACGACGATGTGAACGTCCTTCACGGCTCGCGCACGATACCCCCTACGCGCGAGCGAGCCGCGAACCCCAGTGTTTGAGGCAAAAATCACTAACTCCGCGCGAGCTTGACCCACGGGGCCGTCGACCAAGGCGCGGTGGTAGAAATAAGCTCGTGCTCAGGGATTACCTCCCCGCAATCATCTTCGTGATCCTCGGCGGTGCCGTCGGCGGGCTGTTCTCATGCCTCAACCTGCTGACCGGTGTCAAGACCCGGCCGAACCTCAACCGCTCGACTCCCTACGAGTGCGGCCTGCCCTCCGAGGTCCAGCGCGGCTTTCGCTTCGGGATCAGCTTCTACATGATCGCGATGCTGTTCATCCTGTTCGACATCGAGGTGATCTTCATCTACCCGATCGCGGTCGAGCTGCGGTCGTTCGGCGGCTTCGCGCTCGGTGAGACGATCACCTTCGTGGTCCTGCTGATGATCGCTTTTGTCTACGTCTGGCGGAGAGGTGCACTCGAATGGAAGTGATCCGCGAATCGGCCGACGAGTTCCGCTCGCGCCAGATGATGGCCCGCGACATGCTGCGCGGAAACCTCGAGGGCGACGAGTTCGACAAGTACGTCGAGAACGCCGTGATGACCACCACGCTCGACCGTGCGGTCGCGTGGGCGCAGGGCAACTCGATCTACCCGCTGACCTTCGGCCTCGCCTGCTGCGCGATCGAGATGATGTCGATCGTCGCCGCGCGCGTGGACATCGCTCGCTTCGGCTTTGAGGCGTTCCGCGCCTCGCCGCGCCAGGCCGACATGATCATCCTCTCGGGCCGCGTGAGCATGAAGATGGCGCCGGTCGTGCGCCGCATCTACGACCAGATGCTCGAGCCCAAGTTCGCGATCAGCATGGGCGCCTGCTGCTCGAGCATGGGCGTCTTCAACAACTACGCGCTGGTCCCGAGCGACAAGTTCATGCCGATCGACGTGCACGTCCCGGGCTGCCCGCCGCGCCCCGAGGCGCTGGCCCACGGCATCCTCAAGCTGCGCGACCGCGTCCAGGGCAACGACCGCGAGGGCTGGCGCGAGCGCTACGACGCGGTCGGCACGGAGGAGGTCGTCGCTTCCACCGATGGCCCGCTGGCCATCGTTGGACCAAACGTGCCGGAAGGCCCCACCGGTGCCTGACCAGGCCGGCCTCGAGGCACTCGGACAACTGCTGGGCGACGCGGTGCTGGGTACGACCCATGACAACGATCGCGCCGAGATCCAGATCGATCCGGCCCGCAACGTCGAGGTGCTCGAGGCGCTGCGCGGGCAGGGCTACAGCTTCCTCGCGAGCCTGCACGGGCTCGACTACTACCCGCACGAGCCGCGCCTCGGCGTGATCTACGAGCTGCTCGACATGAAGCAGGTCGACCGCGTCACCGTCAAGGCGCGCGTCTCGATCGACGCCGCCCAGATCGCCAGCGTCGTCCACATGTGGCCCGGCGCCGACTGGCCCGAGCGCGAGGTCTACGACATGTTCGGCGTCGAGTTCAGCGGCCATCCCGATCTGCGCCGGATCCTGATGCCCGAGGACTACGAGGGCCATCCGCAGCGCCGCGACTTCCCGGTCGGTGGCGAGCCGGTGCTGTTCACGCACAACGAGAC
>DATASU010000224.1:0-12445 GCA_036269095.1 Solirubrobacteraceae bacterium | reverse complement strand
TCGGCGCCGTCGGCGATCGCGTTCTCACTGCGCCAGGGCTTGAACTCGAACCCGAACGTGTGCAGATCGGAGTCCGAGCGGATCCCCGGATAGCGGAACAGATCCCAGGTGCCGCCGATGCGCTCACGCGCCTCGAGGATCGCATAGCTGCGCTCGGGGTGGTGCTTCTGCAGGTAGTAGGCGCAGCCGATGCCGGAGATCCCGGCGCCGACGATCAGCACGTCGACCTGCTCGGGGCCGGTGGGGCCGCGTTGCGAGCGCTCGCTGGGGGTTTCGCTCGGTGCCGTCACAGCGCAGATGATCGCGCTCGTCGACACCCCGCGCCAATGGTTATCTGCCCAGTATCTACGCGTCAGATTGTGCAAACTGCACGCTAGATTCGCGGTAGGATCGGATCATGCCAACCGCGACAGCGCCGGATGCCGTCTCACCTCGCGTCGCCGAGCTGATCCGCCAGGGGGCCGAGATCGTGCTCGCACTGCCCGAGGACGTCATCACCGAACTCGACGAGGTGGCGCTGGCCGCGATGCCGCATGAGATCAGCGACGATCCCGGTCTGGCCGCGGGCATCCGCCGCACGAACCGCGGCTTCGTGCGTGCCTGGGCCGAGGCCAACCTGCACGCTCCCGGGGCGGAGGTCACGCCCACGATCGGTCCGGAGATGCTCGCGATCGGGCGCGACCTCGTGCGCCGCGGTCTCGACGACACGACGCTCGAGGCGTTCCGCGCCGGCCAGAACATCGTCTGGCGGCGCTGGATGGGGATCGCGTTCGCGCTGACCACCAACCCCCAGGAGCTGGCCGAGCTGCTCGATCGCACCGCCGCCTCGATCTTCGCGTTCGTCGACAGCACGCTTTTGGTGATCTCCGAGCAGATGCAGCGCGAGCGCGACGAGCTCAAGCGCGGCACGCACACGATGCGCTTCGAGACCGTCTCGCTGATCATCGACGGCGCTCCGATCGCGCGCGATCGCGCCTCGGCGATGCTGAGCTACGAGCTCGCACACCGCCACGTCGGCGCGATCATCTGGGGTGATCAGGCGAGCGAGGACCACAGCCTGCTCGACCGCGCCGCCGAGGCGCTCGCCCACGCCAGCGGGGCGCGGCGTCCGTTCACGGTCGTCGCCAGCGCGGCGACGCTGTGGGTCTGGGTGGCGAGTGCCGACGGTCCCGACATCGAGCTGCTCGAGCGGCTGATCGCCGAGCTCCCGGGGGTGCGGATCGCCGTCGGCCCCGTCGGTGACGGCATCGACGGTTTCCGCGCCAGTCACCTCGGTGCGATCGCCGCGCAGCGGCTGATGGTGCGCGTCGCCTCCGCGGTGCGGGTCGCCAGTTACGACTCGGTTGAGATCGTTGCGCTGGTGACCGCCGACGAGTCGCGCGCGGCCGAGTTCGTGAGCCGCACGCTCGGCGAGCTCGAGGGCGCCGCGCCGCCGCTGCGCGAGACGCTCCGCACCTACCTGCGGCTGCAATCCAACGCGACCCGCGCGGCCGAGGCGCTGTTCACCCATCGCAACACCGTGCTGACACGCCTGAATCGCGCCGAGCTACTGCTGCCGCGACCGCTCGAGGAGAACAGCCTCGCGGTCGCGGTCGCGCTCGAGGTGGTGCACTGGCGTGGCGAGTGAGCGTATCCGTCAGGGGCCGGGTCCCGCTGGACCCGCCCCCGCAGAGCCGCCCGCGATCGCGGGCGTGCGCCGCTCACGGGTGCAGGCGCGCGGCGTCGACTTCCACGTGACCGAGGCCGGACCGCCGCACGGCATCCCGGTGCTGGCGCTGCACGGCTGGCCCCAGCACCACTACGAGTGGCGTGAGCTGCTGGCTGATCCGCCCGCGGGCATCCGCATCATCGCGCCCGACCTGCCCGGGTACGGCTGGTCGGGGCCGCCGCCACACCGCTGGCAGAAGGAGCAGGTCGCCTCTGACGTGCTGGCACTGCTCGATCAGCTCGGCGTGCAGCGGGCGCTGCTCGTCGGCCACGACTGGGGTGGCTTCGTCGGCCACCTGCTCGCACTGCGCGCGCCCGAGCGCTTCAGCGCCTTCCTGGCGCTCAACATCGTCCACCCATGGAACCGGCCCGACGCGATGCTCCCGCACCTCTGGCGCTTCTACTACCAGCCGCTGATCGCGTTGTTCGGCGAGCGCCTGCAGCGTGACACCGAGTTCACCTATCGCGCGCTCCGCGGCAGCCTGTTCGACAGCTCACGCGTCAGCCGTGAGGACGTGCGCTGGTTCAGCGAGCGCGCGCGCGATCCGGTCTGCGCCCGCGCCGGCCGCGACACCTATCGCACCTTCCTGTTGCAGGAGGTTCCGGCGTCGCTGCGCCACGGTGAGCGGCGCCGCTCGAGCGTCCCGACGCGGGTGCTGTTCGGGGCCACCGATGTGGCGCTGCACTGGTCGCTGGCGTCCGCCGGCAGCGCGCGGGCCGACGACTACCAGCTCGAGCTGGTCCCGGACTGTGGCCACTTCATCGTCGATGAGCTGCCCGGGCTGGTACGCGAGCGGCTGCTGGCGGTCGTCGGCGAGTTCCCGCCCGCCTGATCGAATCAATTCTGTAACGGTTCGGCGCGAGCCCGGACAAAAGCTCCAGAACGTCAACGATCTGGAGGAACCAATGCTCACTCTTCGCAGGCTCAGCGCAGCCGCGGCAGTCACCACCGCGGCGGCGCTCACGCTGGCAGCCGGCTCGGCCGCCGCAAGGCCGATCGCGCACCACCGCAGTCCCCGTCACCCCGTGCTCCACCAGCGCGGGCTGAGCGGCCCCGGCGGCGCCGTGTTCGTGCAGACGGACAGCCTGACCGGGAACGCGATCGTCGCTTACGAGCGCGCACGCAACGGCACGCTCACGCAGGCCGGCACCTACGCCACCGGCGGCGACGGCGGCCAGCTGTCGGGCTCGGTCGTGGATCACCTGGCATCGCAGAACTCGCTCGTCTATGACGCCGAGGCCGGTGAGCTGTTCGTGGTCAACGCCGGCAGCAACACGATCTCAGTATTCGACGTCAACGGCGACCGCCTGCAACGTCGTCAGGTGATCGCTTCGGGCGGCTCGTACCCCGCCAGCATCGCCGTCTACGGAGACACGGTCTACGTGCTGAACACGCTCGGTGGCGGCACGATCCAGGGATACCGCTTGAACGGCGGCCTGCTGACGCCGCTCGCCGGCTCGACGCGCGCGCTCGGCACCACTCCGGATCCCGCCTCGGTGTTCACGACCACCCCGGGTGACATCGCGTTCTCACCCGACGGCAGCGACCTGCTGGTAACGACCAAGGGCAGCACCAACGCGATCGACGTGTTCGCGCTGAACCGCCTCGGCCAGCCGTCGGCGACCCCGGTCGTCAACAGCGAACCCGGCGCCGTCCCGTTCGCGCTCGCGTTCGAGGGCTCCGACCAGGTCGACGTCGGCGAGGCCGGCACCAACTCGATCGCCAGCTTCGAGCTGCGCTCGAACGGCACGCTGCAGCCGCTGCACACGCTCGCCACGGGTGGCGCCGCAACCTGCTGGATCGTCGCCGACGGCGGGGTGCTGTTCGCCGGCAATGCCGGTAGCGCGACCGAGAGCTCGGCGCTGGTGTCGCACTTCGGCGAGCTGGTGCTGACCGCGACCACCGCGACCGACCCGGGCACCGTGGACGCGACGCCGTCGCCTGACGGCCGCTACCTCTACGTCCAGACGGGCGCGAATGGGATCGTCGACGAGTTCGCGGTCGGCTTCGCCGGGACGCTGCACGAGATCGGCAGCGTGACCGTCCCCAACGCCGCCGGCGGACAGGGAATCGCAAGCTCCTGATCGGTAGCGGATACTTCGGGGGTGCCGGCCGGCTTTGCCGGCACCCCCGCCGTGCCCGGTTCATGTCAATCCACGCCCCACGTATCCGCTGGACCCGCGGCCGCCTCGCGCCGGCCGACGCGGACCTGCAGCTGCTCACACGCCTACGTGGTGGCGATGAGCACGCCTTTGTCACGCTTGTCAACAAACACCATGATCCGATGCTGCGCCTTGCCAGAACATTTGTTCACAGCCACGCCGTCGCCGAAGAGGTCGTCCAGGACACCTGGGTCGGTGTACTCCGCGGGATCGACCGCTTCGAGGGTCGCTCGTCGCTGCGCACGTGGCTCCTGGCGATCCTCGTCAACCGCGCCCGCACGGCCGGTGCGCGCGAGGCCCGCAGCGTCGCCGCGTCGGACTCCGAGGGCTTCATCGCCGCCGTCGACGCCTCACGCTTTGACAGCGGTGGCGCCTGGAGCTCGCCGCCCGAGCAGTGGGTCGATGACCTCGAGGAGCGCATCGGCGCGCGCGCACTGCGCGACCAGATCCTCGACGCGCTCGCGCAGATGCCCGAGCGCCAGCGCGCGGTCGTGATGCTGCGCGACGTCGATGGCCTGCGTGGCGATGAGGTCTGCCACGTGCTCGATCTGACGCCGGCGAACGAGCGCGTGCTGCTGCACCGCGGCCGCAGCCGCCTGCGCCAGGCGCTCGAGGACCGGATCGGGGCGGCAGGCGCATGAAACTCTTCACCCCCGCAGAGATCCCCTGCCAGCAGGTGGTCGAGCTGATCAGCGACTACCTCGAGGGCGCGCTGCCCACGCGTGAGCGCCGCCGCCTCGAACACCACCTGGCCGGCTGCCCACACTGCAGCGCCTACCTCGCGCAGATGCGCGAGACGCTCAGGCTGACAGGCAGGCTGGTGCCCGAGGATCTCTCGCCCGAGATGCAGCGCGAATTCTCCGACGTGTACCGCCAGTGGCGCTCGGAGCAGTGAGGCGGGCGCCGGCGCTCGCCGCCCGCCGCTGAGCGCTCACTGGTGCGGGCAGACCGCCAGCTTCTGCGGTCGGTGCAGCGCCCCGAACGCCTTCGCCGCGTTGTCGAAGGCCGTCGCATCCTTCACGATCTGGGCCTCGTCGATCGCGCTGTTCAGCGCCTGACCGTTGGCCACCTTGGTGACCAGCGCGATATCCCTGGTCAGCTGCCTGCTGGTCGCGACGAACTTTGTGAGCGCCCGGAGCTGGGCCACCGTCGGCGCCAGCGTGAGCCGGCAGCGACCGACGAAGTCACGTGCCAGCACCTTGCGGCGCAGCGCCGCCTGGGCCTTGTAGATCGACTCCGCGGCTCGGCTGATCACCGCGTACTCCGGTTCGAGGCACGCGTAGAGCTGGATCTCGGCGGGCGTCAGCACGCCGGTGCTCGTCGTGGTCGTCCCGGTGCCGGTGGTGGTCGTCCCGGTGCCCGTGGTGGTCGTGCCGGTCGTCGTGGTGCCGGTGCCGGTGGTCGTCGTACCGGTCGTCGTCGTGCCCGTGGGCGTGGTCGAGGTGGTGGTCTCGGTCGACAGCGTGGCGCAGCGGTTGAGGTCGGTGTCGAATCCGTTCAGCGACCGGTCGAAACCGATTCCGGTGTCGCAGTTCGAGCGCACGCTCTGTACCAGCAGCGTCGACTGACCGACCGTGTGGCATGCGGCGTAGAGGTCGTTCCAGGTCAGGTTCTTCTTCTTTTCGAGCTTCTTGAACGCGACCTGCTCGGCGGTCAGCCGCTGGTACTCGGTGCTGGTCAGCGTTCCCTTGGGACCGGTCGCGGCCGCGCCGGCTGGGACGGCGGTCGCGATGCTCAGCGCGAGCGCGGCGGCTAGTGCGAGTGGGATACGGAGCGATCTGATCACTGGCGGCCTCATCTACTGGTGGGGGCAGACAGACAGCTTCGGCTGCCCGTGCTCAACGAGTACCGCCGTGGCGGAATCCTCGAACAGCTTGACATCGTTGTCGACGCGAGCCTGGTTGAAGTCGCCGGCGGGCAGCTTGCCCTCCGTGACCTTGATCAGCAGCGTGACGTCGGCCGCGAGCTTCGTGGTCGATGTCGCAAAGCGCTTCGCGGTCCTCAGGTCCGCGAGCGTCGGTGCCAGCGCCTTCAGGCAGGCGCCGGAGAAGCCGCGGCGCAATGCCTGCCTGCGTGCCGCGATGTCCGCACGGTCGATCGCCTTCGCCTCACGACCCAGGGCCTGGTAGCGGGGGTCCATGCAGACCATCACCTTGATCGCCGCCGACTCGGCGGGTGTCGTCGTGCCGGCCTCGGTCGTGCGGGTGGTTACGGGGGCCGTGATTGTCGTGGGACCGGTGGTCGTGCCGGTCGTGGTGGTGGTCGTGGTCGTGCGCTCCGAGCAGCTGCGCTGCTCGGCCGGGAAGCTCGCGAGCGCATCGAGCACGTTGACGGTGTCGAAGCAGGTCGTGCGCTGGGTCCGCAGCAGCGGTGTCGCGCGGCCGACGCGACCGCAGGCGGCGCGGGCCTTCGGCCAGTTGATCGCGCTCGAGCTCGCCGACTTGTTGAGCGCCGCGGTCGCGACAGCGAGCTGCCTGTACTCGGCTGCCGTCAGTCTGCCCCTGGGCGCCGCCGCGGCCGTGCCGCTCGGCACTCCGGCGGCCGCCGAGCTGATCACGCAGGTGACCGTCGCGGCGGTGAGCACCGCCAGCCACGCTGCCAGTCTGTTGGCTCGACGCATCACATCGAGCCTAGGACATCGGGCAACGGAGTGAGACGGCGGTTTTGTGAACGCTGCTGAGCGGTCGCCGCCCGCCGGGGCGCCTAGCATCACGCGCATGCTCGCGGCCCGGTCGATCAGCCATGCGTGAGCGTCGCCGCGTGATCGAGGGGACGCTGGTGGCCGCGGCGCTGAGCGGTGCGCCGTCGACGTTGATCTCGCTGCGCCGCCACCGCGCCGTGGGCCCAGCGATTGCCGACGCTCTGACGGCCACGCGTGCGGCGGGAACGCTGCTTCCACCCGGCCGTCCGGGGCTGGGGCGCGGCGCCGTTGCGCACATCGGGGTCTCGCTGCTGTGCGGCGAGCTGCTGGCACGGACGCTGCCTCGGCGCCGCTCGTCGCTCGGCGGCGCGGCCGCCGGCCTTGGAATCGGGATCGTCAACCTGATGATCATCGGCAGGCGCTTCCCCCGGATTCGCGCGTTGCCGCTCGCCCCGCAGTTGGCCGACAACGTCGCGTTCGGCGTGGTCTTCGCGCTGGTCGCCGATCGTTAGTTGAACTCGTCGAGCAGGCGTTGAAGCGCGGCCCGTCCGTCGCCGTCGAGCAGACGGTCCTCCATCCGATGGATGTCACGCTGGGTGGCCGCCACCGTGGCGCGGCCCGCGGGAGTCAGCCTCACCGTGCGTGCACGACGGTCGCCGACCGCCTGCTCGCGCGCAACCAGCCCGCGGCGCTCGAGTCCGTCGAGCAGCGCGATCAGGCGCGTCTTGTCGTAGTTGATCGCCTGGGCGAGTTGCAGCTGCGTCTCGGCTGGGGCGGCGCGTAGCCGCAGCAACACCGCGTACTCCCACATCGTCAGGCCGTGGTCGGCGAGCAGCGGCTGTTCGAGCGTGATCAGCTTTCGCGTGATCCGCGCGAACTGCGCGCCAAGGTCCTGTCGCGGCGGCATTTGACAGATGATAAGCCCAAGCAGATAATAAGCAGATGCATATGATTAACCGAGCAGAGCACCGATCGCTGGGCGTCGCGGCCGCGCCGGCGAAGGTGCACGCGTACCTGGCCGATGCGAGCAACCTGCCCAGCTGGGCTCCGGCATTCGCGTCAAGCGTGAGCCTCAGCGGGGCGAGCTGGCTGGTCAGCCGTGACGGGGCCGAGTTCGCAATCGACGTGCTTGCCGACCAGCGCTCGGGAACCGTTGACTTCGTCGCCGCCGGTGATCACGCGCGCGGTCTGTTCGCGCGCGTGTTGCCGAATGGCTCCGGCAGCGAGGTGGTGTTCACCCTGATGTTCGAACCGGACGCGCCCGAGGGCGTCGTCGCGGCGCGAACGCTCACGCTGGAGACGGAACTCGCTGCAGTGCGCGACGCCTGCGGGTAGCGATGCCGTTGGTGTGGCTGGCGCCGCACTCGTAGGCGTGCTTCATGAGCCGGCCCAGCACGGGCTCGGTCGTCTCCTGGTCGGCCGGCTTTGCCGCCTCCCGGGCGAGTGAGTGGATGTACCCCGCGATGACGCCCTCGGCCGCGCGCAGCGCGGTGGTGCGGGCGGCGGTGGCGCGAAGGTCGGTCGTGATGGTTGACATGGGGGCCTCCTTGGGCTTCGGGGGTCCGCCTACACACATGTGGAGGCTGCCTCCGGAAATATAGCGGAGGGAGCCTCCACTTGCAAATGGAGACCGGCCGCGGGCTGCCGGGGCGGCGCCTGAGGGCTACGCGACCATCCGTCTGCGGGCCTGATCGTCGGCCAGCTCGAGCACGAACCAGACCGCCTTGCCGGCTCCGGGCCGGCGCCGGTTGCGCACCCCCCAGGAGCTCGAGAGCATCTCGACCAGGGCAAGGCCCCGGCCGGCCACGGCGCTCGTGTCGACGTGCTGGACTACCGGTGTACCGCCGCCCCGATCGGAGACGGAGACGCGGATCCTGCGGCGGTCGCCGGAGACCTCGACCTCAAAGCCGGAGTCGGTGTGACGAACGCAGTTGCCCGCCAGTTCGGAGACCAGCAGCTCGACGACGTCGAGCGTCTCCGGCGTGTAGCCGTGCAGCTCGTCGATCGCGAACTTTCGGGCTGATCGGACCGCCTGCGGGTCGTGCGGGAATTTGCGGCTGCTCGTCATGATGGATTCAGCTTCGTGGTCAGGCCCATTGCCTGAATCACTCTCAAGATCATCGGCGGCGTGTTGCGGATCTCCAGTTTTGGGACGCGTTGGCTCCAGCTGACCCAGAGCGCGATGCCCGAGCTGTCGGCAAAGCGCAGCTGGGCGACGTCGATCACGAGCGTGTCGGTCACCGCCGCGATCGTGTCCGCGACGGCGGCCCCCAGCTGATCCGTGGTCGAGAGATCGAGCTCGCCCACCAGCGTCACGAGGAAGCTGCCGTCGCCGAGATCGGTGACGGTGTGGCGCGTCAGGGGTTGTTCTTCTTGACCCATTGCACCCCTGCCATTGCCGTGTCGTCCACAGACTCGCTACCCCTCACCTGTTCAAGGATCTGGCTCATCATCTGCTCGAGGTCTCCTGAGGCTCGCATGGCGGCCTGTCGTAAACGCTCGAGCCCGTCATCGAGATTTTCCCCGTGCCGCTCGACCAACCCGTCGGTGAACCCGAACAGTGAGGCACCGTCGGGCACCGCGAAGCTGCTCGAGACGTATGAGCAGTCGGTGTCCACGCCGATCGGCAGGCCGACCTCGGCCTCCAGAAACTCGCTGTGGCCGTCGTCGTGGACCAGCAGCGGCGGCAGATGCCCGGCGCTGGTGATCTGCACGCGGTTCTCCTGCAGGTCGATCACGATGCAGAGCACGGTCGCCAGCTGGCCCTGGTCTCGCAGCGAGCGCAGCCCCGACAGCATCGGCAGGAAGTCCTCGGGGGGATCGGCATGGGCGGCGTACTGGATCGCCGAACGTACCGACGCCATCGCCGCCGCTGCCCGGATCCCGCGGCCCGAGACATCCCCGACGACGAGCAGCAGCCGCCGCGCGCTGAGCTGGATGATGTCGTACCAGTCGCCGCCGATGTCGACCCCGGGCGCGCCGGCGTCATAGAGCGCGGCGAGCGCCAGGCCGTCGATCTTCGGCAGCGCATCGGGCAGCAGCGCGCGCTGCAGGCTCTGGGCGATCTCGTGTTGCTCGGAGTACAGCTCGCGGTTCTCGGCCGCCAGCGCCTGCGTGCGGCGTCCGCCCCAGATCAGCCGGAACGTGAGGAACGCGGCCCCGACCGTGAGCAGCACGCCGACGATCGCGATCACCCATGGCATCCGCTCCGGCAGCGTCCCTCCCAGCGGCTGGCGCGCGCTGATCACGACCGTGAGCTCCTCGGTGCCGAACGGGATCACCGCTGTCGCGTTCGCACCGGGGAGCGGCAGGTGGTGAACCGTCTGCAGCAGCAGATGCGAAGCCGTCGCGTGCGAACCGACGTAGATCGCGGCGTTGATGTTCGAGTACGCGGAGGTCGCCGGAAGCCGTGTGTAGCGCGCGGGCAACGCCTCCTCGGCCTCGACGATGAACTGACCGCGGCGCGGGCCGGCGTACACGTAGGCAAACCGGCGCTCGGTGGTGTTCAACAGCCCACGGACCGTGAGTGCCGCCTGCTGGCCGTTGCGCCGCTCGGCCGCGCGCAGGATCGGGATCACGCCGCCCTTGGCCTCGGGCAGTTCGGGTGGCTCTCCGACGACGATCACCGGCCCCTGATCGAGGTGCCCGACCCGCCAGACCGACATCGACACGAACTCGCCCTTGGGCAGGCCGACATAGGTGCGCGCGAACTGCGTGAACTTTGCGGGATTGGCCCCGGTCAGGTTGGCCAGTGCCGCCGCCGAGGCCAGCGGTGTCTCGATGTCAGGCAGTGCGCTCGTGAATACCGAGGCGACCTCTTTACTGCGCAACCCCAGCAGGTGCTGCTCGTTGGAGGAGGCCAGGTCGGCCGAGACCAGCGCCAGGCTCGCGGTGACAAGCGCGCCGACGATGAGCACGATCCAGACCCAGCCATAGGTCCAGCGCACGAACCACAGACGCCTGGGCCCGGCCTCGCCGGCGCCTGTCGCCGGCGCGTTCTCGATCTGAGACTCCTCGGTTCCATCCTCCACGGCGCCGCGATCATCTCATGTTTTTGACGAGCTCACGAGCGCTGAACGCTGCGCTGCGCGCAGCCGCGGCGCGCGGGCGGTGACGGGCGCGCCCCGCGGCTGGCATGCTGGAGGCGATGGGGGAGTCAGAGCAGCTCAGGGAGCCGACGTGAGTCGCCGCGGTATGACCATGTTCGCCGCGCTGTGCGTGATCTGGGGGATCCCCTACCTGCTGATCCGCGTGGCGGTGAAGGAGCTGTCTCCGGCGTTCCTGGTGTTCGCGCGCACGGGGATCGGCGCCGCGCTGCTGCTTCCGATCGCCGCACGGCGGCGTGAGTTGCGGGTGCTGTTTCCCGCCTGGCGGCCGCTGCTGCTGTTCACCGTGGTCGAGATCGCGGTTCCGTGGTTGCTGCTGTCGCGTGCCGAGGAGCGGCTGGCGAGCTCGCTCACCGGCCTGCTGGTGGCGGCGGTGCCGCTGGTTGCCGCCGCGGTCACGGCCGCGACCGGTAGCACCCACCGGCCGGAGGGCCGCAGCTGGGTCGGGCTGCTGATCGGCATCTTCGGTGTCGCGGCGCTCGTCGGGCTTGACTTCGGTCGCGTCGGGCTGGTGCCGCTGCTCGAGGTGTTCGTGGTCGTGCTCGGCTACACGACCGGTCCGATGGTGCTTTCGCGCAGCCTCTCGGACCTGCCCTCGCTGGGTGTGATCGCCGCGTCGCTGACGGTCACGGCCGTGGTCTATGCGCCGTTTGCCGCCTTTGAGCTGCCCAAGCACGTGCGCGCCGACGTGGTCCTGTCGGTCGTCGGCCTCGGTGTCGTCTGTACCGCGCTCGCCTTCCTGATCTTCTTCGCACTGATCGCCGAGGTCGGCCCCGTGCGCGCGACCGTCATCACCTACGTCAACCCGGCCGTGGCCGCGGTGCTCGGTGTCGCGCTGCTCAGCGAGCGCTTCACCGTCGGCATGGCGATCGGCTTCGCGCTCGTGCTCGGCGGCTCGGTGCTCGCCACCGGGAGCCGCACCGCCCGTGACCGCGGCGCGCCGCTCGTCGAGCCCGCACCTGCTCGTTAGGCTGGATCCGTGGCCGACCGGCTCGACACCGCAGCGCTTGCGGGAATCGCCATCGGCGACGACGGTCGCGCGCGTTGCTGGTGGGCCGATTCGACCCCGCAGTATCAGGCCTACCACGACACCGAGTGGGGCTTTCCGGTGGCCGATGACCGCCGGCTGTTCGAGAAGCTCTGCCTCGAGGGCTTCCAGGCCGGGCTCTCATGGCTGACCATCCTGCGCAAGCGCGAGGCTTTCCGTGAGGTCTTTGCGAACTTCGAGTTCGCCGAGGTCGCGCGCTTCGGTGACGACAAGGTCGCCGAGTTGATGAACGATGCCCGCATCGTCCGCAACCGCGCCAAGATCGAGGCGACGATCAACAACGCCCAGCGGGCGCTCGAGCTGGTCGAGCGCGAGGGGTCACTGGCGCACTTCCTCTGGGGCTATGAGGCCGAGCGCCCGGCGACCGACCCGACGCGCGCGGACCTGCCGGTGACGACGCCCGAGTCGAAGGCGCTCGCCAAGGAGTTCAAGCGCCGCGGCTGGCGCTTCGTCGGCCCGACGACCGTCTACGCCTTCATGGAGGCGATGGGCCTCGTCAACGACCACATCGACGGCTGCCACTGCCGCCCTACGGTCGCCGCCGCGCGCGCGAGGTTCAAGCGCCCCTGAGCGCAGGCCGTTCTTTGCTGATCTGGTTCGCAATGGCGACCCACATCAGTTGAGAACGCCGGCCGGGCATCGAATCGAGCCCGTGCGCCGCCGCCTGCCGCTACTCGGGCCAGCGGAACCCGGGCGCGGTGAGGTTGTCCGCAGCCAGCGGGCTGCGGGGCAAACCGCCAGGCGGATCCATCTGGTTGTAGCCCGACGGCGCGAGGTCGT
>DATASU010000223.1:0-1870 GCA_036269095.1 Solirubrobacteraceae bacterium | reverse complement strand
GACCAGCAGGCCTGGGCGGACCGCGCGCGCGGTCAGATCCATCGCGCCGGCCACCGCCGTGGCGGCGCCCGCGACGTGCTGATCGAGATGTTCGCGCGCGAGCAGTGCGCACTTACCGTTCAGGAGATCGACAAGCGCCTCAGCGGCTGGCTGCAGCAGGGCGTCGTCAGCCGGCCGGTCGGGATCGCCAGCGTCTACCGCGGGGTCGAGGTGCTGCAGGACCTCAAGCTGATCGCGCGAGTCGACGTCGGTGACGGCGTGGCGCGCTACGAGCGTGCCCCGCTCGCCCAACACGATCATCATCACCATCACTTCGTCTGCGACAAATGCGGTCTGCTCGTGCCGTTCGACGACGATGCGCTCGAGCGGGCGATCGACGGGCTCGAGAGCCGCTTCGGCTTCGTCGCCGAGCAGCACGAGGTGGTGCTGCGCGGAGTCTGCATGGGTTGCCGCTGATGCAGTCGGGCGCCCGGCGCCTCGAGGGACTCGGCACCACGATCTTCACCGAGATGACGGCGCTGGCCGAGCGCACCGGCGCGATCAACCTGGGTCAAGGATTCCCGGACAGTGACGGCCCGCGGCCGGTGATCGACGCCGCCGTCGCGGCGCTCAACGCCGGCGCCAATCAGTACGCGCCGCTGCCGGGGGTGCCGGCCCTGCGCGATGCGGTGCGCCGTCATCAGCTCAGCCATTACGGCCTCGAGCCCGAGGAGGTCCTGATCACCTTCGGGGCGACCGAGGCGATCGCGTCGGCGCTGCTCGGGCTCTGCGATCCCGGTGACGAGGTGGTCGTCTTTGAGCCCTACTACGACTCATACGGCGCCTGCATTGCTTTTGCAGGCGCCCACAAGCGCGTGGTCACGCTGCGGCCACCGCAGTTCGCGCTCGACCCGCAGGAGCTGCGGGCGGCGGTCGCGCGAGCGGGCGGGCGGGCGCGGGTGCTGCTGTGGAACTCACCGCACAACCCGACCGGCCGCGTCTTCAGCCGCGAGGAGCTCAAGGCCGTGGCCGATGTCTGCATCGAGCACGACCTCGTGTGCGTGACCGACGAGGTCTACGAGCACCTCGTGTTCGACGGCGAGCACATCCCGCTCGCGACGCTGCCGGGAATGGCGGAGCGCACGCTGACGATCTCAGGTCTAGGCAAGTCGTTCAGCTTCACCGGCTGGAAGATCGGCTGGGTCAGCGGGCCCGGGGAGCTCGTGCGATCGGTGCGCACCGTCAAGCAGTTCCTGACCTTCGCCGGCGGCACCCCGTTGCAGCATGCTGCCGCGGCCGCGCTGATGCTTCCGCCCGAGCCACTCGAGGCGCTGCGCGACGAGTTGCGCGCGAACCGCGACACGCTGGCGACGGCGATCGCCGCCGCCGGCTGGCGGCCGCTGGTGCCCGCGGGGACGTACTTCATCAACGCCGACGTCGGCAGCGACGCGGTCGGCTTCTGCGCCGAGCTGCCCGCACGCTGCGGTGTGGTGGCGATCCCGACGAGCGTCTTCTACGACGACCAATCCGTCGCCGCGACGCTCGTCCGCTTCGCCTTCTGCAAGCGTCCCGACGTGATCGCGATGGCTGCTGACAGGCTCGCTTCACTGGCGCGCTAGAAATTGGACATGGCAGCGGCGTCAACTTCGGAGGCGATCGAGCACGTTAACGTGCTGATCGTCGGCGCCGGGATCTCCGGCATCGGCTGCGCCTACTACCTGCAGAAGCACCATCCCCAGCGCAGCTTCAGGATCCTCGAGGCGCGTGAGCGCATCGGCGGCACCTGGGATCTGTTCCGCTATCCGGGGATCCGCTCGGACTCCGATCTGCACACGTTCGGGTTCGAGTTCAAGCCCTGGCGCAGTGAGAACGCGATCGCCGACGGCGCCGA
>DATASU010000222.1:0-14245 GCA_036269095.1 Solirubrobacteraceae bacterium | reverse complement strand
TACGCGGCGCGCACCCCGGCCTACCCCTCGTACTTCATGAAGCCGCCGACGACGCTCAACGGGCATCGCGCGATTGTGCGTCGCCCGCGCGGAACGCGGTTCCTCAACTACGAGGGCGAGCTGGCCGTCGTGATCGGTCGCGCGATGCACGGCGTACCCGTCGCGGATGCGCTCGCCCACGTTGCCGGCTACGCCCCCGCCAATGACGTCGGCCTCCATGACTTCCGCCATGCCGACCGTGGCGCGATGCTGCGCGTCAAGGGCCAGGACGGCTTCCTGCCGATCGGCCCCTGGGTCACCCCCGCCGACGAGTTCAACCCAACCGACTTCACGCTGCGCACCTATCTCAACGGCGAGGTCGTGCAGCAGACGACGGCCGACGACCTGCTGTGGGGCGTCGCCTATCAGCTCGCCGACCTCTGTCGCCTGATCACGCTCGAGCCCGGCGACGTCGTGCTCACGGGCACGCCGGCCAACTCCCGGCCGATGGAGCCCGGCGACGTGGTCGCCGTCGAGATCAGTGGCCTCGGCCGCGTCGAGAACACGATCGTCGACTGGGACGTCGATCTAACAGCGGTCGGTGATCAGCCGGCCGTATCCGGAAACACGCTGCACGTCGCGCTCGCGATCCCCGAGGACGAGGCCGAGCGCATGGCCCAGCAAGGCGACCCCACGGCGCGAGGAGAGAACCGATGAAGGTCCACGTGGACATGAACCTCTGCCAGAGCCACGGCGAGTGTGTGGCGGTCGCGCCCGACGTCTTCGAGCTCGGTGACGATGACGTGCTCGTGTGGCAGGAGGAGGTCGACGACGACCGTCGGGCGGAGATGCAGGAAGCCGCCAACGTCTGCCCGATGATGGCGATCCGGCTCGAGGACTGAGCTCGATGCTGCGGCTCGTGATCGTCGGCGCCTCACTCGCCGGCCTGCGTGCCGCACAGGCCGCACGTGCCGCCGGCCATGACGGTGGGATCGTGATGATCGGCCGCGAGCCGCACCTCCCCTACACGCGCCCGCCGCTGTCGAAGGAGCTGCTGCAGGGTACGCAGGAGATCGAGGACGCGGCCCTGCAGATCGGTGAGCTCGACGTCGAATGGCGCCTTGGCGTTCCCGCCGCGACACTCGATCGCGAGCGTAAGCGCGTGCGGCTCACGGATGGCAGCGAGGTACCCTACGACCGCCTGATCATCGCCACCGGCAGCCGTGCCAGAAGCTGGGATGGCCCGGGCTCGTCGCTCGAGCGCGTGCACACGCTGCGTGACATCGAGGACGCCGTCGCACTGCGCAACTCGCTGACGTCGAGCCGGCGGCTGCTGATCGTCGGTGCAGGCTTCATCGGCTGCGAGGTCGCCGCCAGCGCCCGTGCGCTCGGCGTCGAAGTGACGCTCGTCGACATCGCCGCGCACCCGCTGCTGCCGTTTGGACCGCAACTCGGCGAGCGCTGGGCGCGGATGCACCGCGACCACGGCGTCGATCTGCGCCTCGGCGCCGGCGTCGGAGAGCTGCGCGGAAGCGATGGCCGCGTCGAGCATGCCGGACTCACCGACGGCACGACCGTCAACGCCGACACCGTGCTGCTGGCGCTCGGCTCGCGGCTCAACAGCGAGTGGCTCAGCGGCTCCGGCCTGCAGTTCGAGCCCGCGATCGTCTGCGACGCGACGCTGACGAGCGTCTCGGACCCCGCTGTGCTCGCCGCCGGTGACATCGCCGCGGTGCCAGTGGCGCTCGCCGGTGGCACACCGCTGCGCGTCGAGCACTGGACCACCGCCGCCGAGCACGGCCAGCTGGCCGGGCGCAACGCGCTGCTCGCCCCGTCCGAGCGCACGGCGCACACGAGCCCGCCCTACTTCTGGTCCGATCAGTACGGCTCGAAGATCCAGGCGCTCGGCTGCCCGGCCCTGGCCGACCGCATCGAGATGCTCGAGCAATCGCCTGAGGAGGACCGCTTGGTCGCGGCCTGCGTGTCGGGCGAGCAGATGATCGGGATCGTCGGCGTCAACGCCGCGCGGCGGCTGCCCTGGTACCGCAGGCAGCTCGCGCAGCCGCGGCCGCTGGCACAGGTCAAGCAGGAGCTGGCCGCCGATCCCAAGAAGCTGGGCGCGACGGTGGGGACAACGGCGTGAGACCAGGCCTGATCCTCCAGCACGGGCCCACGAGCCCGCCCGGACTGTTCGGCGAGTGGGCCCAGATCCGCGCGCTGCCGGTCGAGCTGCACACGACCTTCGCCGACCCCGACGCTCCATACGAGGGCACGCCCAGCGGGGCGATGCCCTCGATCGACGAGCGCCCGTTCGTGTGCTGTCTGGGCTCCAAGCACAGCCCGCTCGATCGCGACGTCCCGGTCGTTGCCGCCACGATCGAGCTGATCGCGCAGGCGGTGCAGCGCCAGGTTCCGGTGCTCGGCCTCTGCTACGGCGGGCAGGTGCTCTCCGATGTGCTCGGCGGTGTCGTCGAGCCCGCGCCCGAGGCCGAGATCGGCTGGCACACGATCGACAGTGACGACCCCGCCCAGGTGCCCGCGGGGCCGTGGCTGGAGTGGCACTACCAGCGCTTCACGCTGCCGCCCGGCGCGCGTGAGCTCGCGCGTTCCCGCGTCGGCGTCCAGGCCTTCACCAGCGGCCCCCACCTCGGCACCCAGTTCCATCCCGAGAGCACGATCGAGATCGTCACCCACTGGGCCCGCTCCGACCATCAGCGGCTCGTGTCACTCGGCATCACCGACGCCGAGCAGCAGCTCGAGGCGGGCCGCGCCGGAGCCGCGACCGCCCGCACCAACGCCTTCCAGCTTTTCGACTTCTTTTGGGAGCGCGCGCAGCGCGCAGATAGGAGAGATCCGTGACCACACGTTCGCTACCGGACTCGCTCGGCGACTCCGAGCCGGCCAGGGAAACCGATCAGCCGATCACGTCGGTGCGGGTGCTGTATCCCGACCTGCACGGCATCGCCCGCGGCAAGGACGTGCCGATCCAGCAGTTCGACGGGATCGTCGAGCACGGCCTGTGCTTCTGCGCGGCGGTGATGGGCACCGACCTGCGGCACACCCCGGTCGTCGGCGGCGAGGCCGGCTATCCCGATCTGATCGTGCGCCCCGACCTCGCGACGATGGTCACGCTGCCATGGGAGCCGGGCGTCGCCAGCTGCCTCGCGAACCTCGAACCGGCACAGCCCGGCACGCCGGTCTGTGATCCGCGCGGGACCCTCGCCCGCGTGGTCGCGAGCGTCACCGAGCTCGGCTTCGATCCGGTCGTCGGCCCCGAGCTCGAGTTCTTCCTGGTCGTCCGCGACCCGGCCGCCGCCAACGGCATCCGTCGCCATGTCGACAACCTCAGCATGGTCTATACGGTCGGCCCGCTGGCCGACCCGGGCGGGCTCGTGCGACGCATGACCGAGCAGCTGGCGGCGATCGGACTCGATGTCTTCGCCGTCAACCACGAGTTCATGAACTCGCAGTACGAGATCAACCTCAGGCATTCCGCTGCGCTCGATGCCGCCGACCGCGCCTTCCGGCTGAAGGCGGCGGTCAAGGACATCGCGGCCCAGAACGGGCTCCACGCGACGTTCATGGGCAAGCCCTTCAACGATCAGGGTGGCTCAGGGACGCACCTGCACCTGTCGCTCAACAGCAACGGGGCGAACGCCTTTGCCGATCCCGCCGGCGAGAACGGCGTCAGCCCCGAGCTCGGCCACTTCACCGCCGGCCTGATCGAGCACGCGCCGGCGCTGATGGCGTTGCTCAACCCGACCGTCAATGCCTACCGCCGGATCCAGCCCGACTCGCTGGCGCCGACCCATGCGAACTGGGGCTGGGACAACCGTGCGAGCTTCGTCCGGATCCCGCCGGAGCGCGGCGGCGCGACCCGCGTCGAGCTGCGCGTCGGCGACGGTGCCGCCAACCCGTACCTCGGCATCGCCGCGACGCTGCTGGCCGGCGCCGACGGCGTGCGCCGCAGGCTGACCGCGCCGGCTCCGGTGAGCGGTGACGCCTACCGCGCCGATGACGACCTGATCGGAGCGCCACTTCCGACGTCACTCGACGCCGCGCTCGCGGCGCTCGCCGCGGACACGGTGCTGCGCGAGGGTCTCGGTGACGCGATCGTCGAGACGTTCCTGGCGATGAAGGGCTTCGAGCTCGAGCGCCATCGCGCCTGGGTCTCCGACTGGGAGATCAGCGAATACCTCCACCACCTCTAGGAGCGAACGCGATGTCAGTGACGAGCGAATTCATCGACCTCTCCGACCACGACAACTTCGTCGAGGCGGTTCCCTACGAGGGCTTCGCGCGGCTGCGCCACGAGGACCCCGTGCACTGGAACCCGGAATCAGACGGCGGCCGCGGCTTCTGGGCCGTGACCCGCTACGAGGACATCCGCACCGTGCACCGCGCGCCGGAGATCTTCTCCTCGGAGATCGGCGGCACCTCGCTCGAGGACCTCGAGCCCGAGCACATCGAGGCGCGCAAGTCGATGATCGACATGGATCCGCCCCACCACGACGAGTTGCGCGCGCTGGTCAACCGCCGCTTCACCCCGAAGGCCGTCGGCGTCTGGGAGCAGCAGGTGCGCAAGGTCGTCAGGCAGGTGCTCGACGGCGCGCTGCCCAAGGGCGAGTTCGACTTCGTGCATGAGATCGCCTCCGAGATCCCGATGCAGGTCTTCGCCGAGATCCTCGGCGTGCCGCAGGAGCAGCGGCGCGAGATCATCGAGATCGGCGACCGCCTGCTCGGCAACAAGGACCCCGAGTACGCGCACACCGACGGCGACGACGCGCACCGCCACCTGCCGTTCTCGAGCCCGGCGGCGCTCGAGATGTTCGCGTTCGGCCGGCGGATCGCCGACGAGCGCCGCCACAGCTCGCGCGAGGACATCATGAGTGACCTCGTCGCCGCCGGCCTCTCGCAGCGCGAGATGGACGTCTACTTCGTGCTGCTGGCGACGGCCGGCAACGAGACAACGCGCCACACGATCAGCCACGGCCTGATCGCGCTCGACGAGTACCCCGACGAGCGTGAGCGCCTGCGTGCCGGGTTCGACGAACTCGGCAAGACCGCCGCCGAGGAGATGCTGCGCTGGGCCACGCCGGTGCATCACTTCCGCCGCACCGCCGCGGTCGACACCGAGCTCGCCGGACAGCGAATCCAGGCCGGCGACAAGGTCACGACCTGGTTTGTCTCGGGCAACCGCGACGAGACCGTGTTCGAAGCCCCGATGCGCTTCGACATCGGGCGCTACCCCAACAAGCACATGACGTTCGGGCCGGGCGGTGTGCACCACTGCCTCGGTGCGCACCTGGCGAAGATGGAGATCCGGATCACGTTCGAGGACCTGCTCTCACGCGGGGTCGAGCTCGAGCTGACCGCCGCGCCCGAGCGCCTGCGTTCGAACTTCTTCAACGGCATCAAGCGGCTGCCGGTCAGGGTGCGCTGATGATCGATCTGCAGCGGATCGATCACGTCTGTCTGCGGGTCGCCGACCTCGAGGAGGCAGCGGCGCGCTGGTGTGCGCAGTTCGGCCTGCGCGTCAGCGAGCGCCGCGTCGGCGCGGTGTTGCTCGCCTGTGACGACGAGCCCTGCGCGCTCGAGCTGATCCCGGGCTCCGCGACCGGCCTCGATCACGTCGCGTACGAGCTCGCGCTCGGCTGCACGCTGGCGCAGGCACGCGCTCACCTCGAGGCGTTCGGCGCGACCGTCACCGAGGCTGACGGCTTGATCGAGACGCGCGACGCCGACGGCAACGGCATCCAGCTGCTCGCGCATCGCGAACCCGAGTCGCGACTCGTCGCGCACGCCCGCCCCGCCGGCGGCGCAACCGTCGGCCATCCCCGCAGGCTCGGACACGTCAACTTCCTGACCGGCAACTTCGAGCAGCAGTGCCGCTTCTACACCGAGGCGCTCGGCATGAAGCTGACCGATTGGCTCGGCGAGGACGGCGTCTGGTTCCACATCAACTCCGACCACCACGTGATGGCACTGATTCGAACCCACCCACCCAACTCACACTTCCACCACCTCGCCTTCGACGTCGTCGACATCGGCCAGATGCGCGTCGCGCTCGACCACCTCGGCCGCCACGGCCGCTGGCTCGGCTGGGGTCCGGCGCGCCACGGCGTCGGCGGCAACATCGCCTCCTACGTGCGGATCGTCGAGGAGCACTGCTTCGTCGAGCTCTACTGCGACATGGAGCAGCTGCAGCCCGGCCACCAGCCGCGGCATTGGCCGGACAACCGCTTCTCATCCAACACCTGGGGTCCGCTGCCGCCGCGCTCCTACTTCCGCTTCGACCAGGCGGCGATCGACTCCGAGCGCGAGAGCCTCGAGATGCTCGGCACCCCACTTGCACCCGCCCCCTCAAAGGAGGCCGTATGACCCTGAAGGGCTACACCGTTCCGCGCACACCGGAGGGACGCGCCGGCCTCGTGCCCGCGCCACCCTGGCACTACGTGGGTGACTTCCTGGTCGTCGACTTCCACGCTGATCCGGACATCGCGGCGTCGCTGCTGCCCGACGGACTCGAGCCACACCCCGATGCGGGGCGCTGCGCGGCGGTGTTCGTCGACTGGCAGTCGTTCTCCGAGGGCGGCGACGAACTGACCGATCCGGTGCGCTCCCAGTACCGGGAGTTCTACATCGTCGTCAGCGGGCTGCTCGACGGCAAGCCGGTCACCACCTGCCCGTTCATCTGGGTCAACCAGGACTTCGCCCTCGCCCGCGGCTGGATCCAGGGCTACCCCAAGAAGCTCGGGGACGTCTGGATGACGCGCAGCTTCGAGCTCGACTGCAAGGCATCGCCCGGCATCCGTCAGGGATCGCGCTTTGGCGCCAGCTGCTCTGCGCGCGGCCGTGAGCTCGCCCGCGCGACGGTCGCGCTCGAGCACAAAAGCGAATCGGGATCGCTGCACACCGATCCGCCGCTGGTCAATGTGCGCCACTTCGCCCGTCTGGCCGCGGGCCGCCACGATCAGCCCGCCGTGCACGAGCTGGTGGCCGCGCGCAGCCGCGACCGCAGCGTCTCAGCGGTCTGGGAGGGCGCCGCCACGCTCGAGCTGTCCGCTGCTCCCGGCGAGGAGCACACGCTGCTCGCACCGGTCAGTGTCGCCCGCGGCTACCGCTTCACCTTCGCCTACACGGTCGACGACCTCGAGACCGTCAGGGACTACGTCCGATGAGCACAACCGCCGATCCGGGCTTCGCGACGGTTGCCGGCCAGCGGGTCTCGACCGACCACTGGATCGGTGGTGAGCGCATCGCCGGCGCCGACCGCTTCGAGGTGATCACGCCGATCGACGGCTCGGTGATCGCCCAGGTCGCCGCCGGCGGCCCCACGGAGGCGGACCTGGCCGTGCGCGCCGCGCACGCCGCCGCTCCCGGCTGGGCCGCGCTTGGCGCCGGCGGGCGCGCCGCGCTGATGCACCGGCTCGCCGACCTGATCGACCAGAACGTCGAGCGGCTCGCGGCGGTCGAGTGCGCCGACATGGCGATGTTGCTCGAGTCGCTGCGCCTGCGCGTGATCCACCGCGCCGCCGCCAACTTCCGCAACTACGCCGATCTGGCCGTTGCCTATGAGGAGCGCGACTGGCACTCGAAGGGCACCTGGAACCGCGTGCAACGGATGCCGGCCGGCCCGGCCGCGGTGATAACGCCCTGGAACGCACCGTTCATGCTCTCGACCTGGAAGATCTCACCGGCGCTCGCCGCCGGCTGCCCGGTCGTGCTGAAGCCGGCCGAGTGGTCGCCGCTCTCATGCTCGCTGATGGCTGAGTTGAGCGACGAGGCCGGGTTCCCGCCCGGCGTCCTCAACGTGCTCCAGGGAATCGGTGAGCGGGTCGGCGCCGCGCTCGTCGAGCACCCGCTGCTGCGCCGCATCTCGTTCACGGGCTCGCCCGAGACCGCCCGCGAGATCGGCGTCGCCGCCGCCCGCAACCTCGTGCCGTTCACCGGCGAGCTCGGCGGCAAGGGACCGCTGATCGTGTTCGAGGACGCCGACCTCGACGCCGCCGCCACCAAGGCTGCCGGCCAGTACGACGACGCCGGCCAGGTCTGTCTCGCCGGGACGCGGCTGCTGGTTCAGGAGAGCGTCCGCGAGCAGTTCCTCGATCGCTTCAACGCCGCCGCCGACAGGCACGTGCTCGGCGACCCGCGCGACCCGGCGACCACCGTCTCGCCGCTGATCCACCCGCAGCACCTCGAGCGCGTCGACGGCTTCGTGCAGCGGGCCGTGGCCGCGGGCGACACGCTCGTGCGCGGCGGCCGCCGTGGCGACGGCCTGCTGTATGAGCCGACGCTGTTCGAGCCGCGCTCCAACGACGCGGAGATCGTGCAGCGCGAGGTCTTCGGCCCGGTGCTGACGTTCCAGACCTTCGCCGACGAGGAGCAGGCGATCGCACTCGCCAACTCGACCGATTACGGGCTCTCGGGGTTGATCTACACGAGCGCGATGGGCCGTGCCGATCGCATCGGACGCGCGTTGCGCGCCGGGATCGTGTGGGTCAACACCTTTCTCGTACGCGATCTCACCGCCCCGTTCGGCGGCGTCGGGATCTCCGGAATCGGGCGTGAGGGCGGCAACTACGCGCTCGACTTCTATTCGGACCTGAAAACGCTGCAGATACTCGACGGGAGCGTGCGGTGAGCTGAGCGCGACGGGAAGCCGAGGGCGCGTGACTGATTCGGTGAGGCCGACTCAGTCACGCAGAGAGATGGGTCAACGGCAATTGAGGAGAGGTTATGAGTGAGGATTCAGGCTCGGGGAACCTGGGCGAACGAAGGTTGACGACGGTCCATGCGATCGGGCAATCGCTGGCGATCGGGCCGATTTTCTCGGCGGGCTTACTGACCGGTCTGGTCGCGAATTTCGCCGGGTTCAGCACGCCACTGTCGGTGTTGCTCGGCACGATCGGCGCGATCTGCCTCGCGTACGTGATCTCGCTGTTCGCGCGGCGGTTCTCGGGCGCGGGAGCGATGTATGAGTACCTCGTGCACGGGGCACATCCGGGCGTCGGCGTATTCGGCGCCGGTATCTACGGCTTGGGGATCCTGTTCCTCGGCGGCGGTGGCGTGTTCATCGCCAACGGCTTCCTGGCGCAGGCGTTCCTGGCCGACATCCATATCAGCGTCACCTGGTGGATCCTCGGGCTGGTCGTGCTCGGCATCGCCGTCGGTCTCAACCACGTCGGCGTGCGGGTCGCGGTTCAGGGCGTCTTGGCGCTCGCCGCAATCTCGATGATTCCGTTCCTGATCCTGGCCATCACGATCATCGCCAAGGGCGGGACGGGCGGAAACACGCTTGCGGTGTTCGGTACGAGCCACAGCTCCTGGAACAGCGTGTTCCACGGGATCCTGTTCGCGGTGACGCTGTTCATCGGCTTTGAGGCCGCCGCGTCACTTGGCGAGGAGGCAAGGGAGCCGCACAGGGCGATCCCGGTTGCGCTGATCGGATCGGTCGCGATCGCCGGCCTCTTCTACCTGCTCATCACGTACGCCGGCGCGATCGGGTTTGGTGTCAAGGAAGCCGGGACCGCGTGGTTCGACGATCCCTCGCCGATGGGTGCGCTGGCGCAGCAGTACGACGGTCACTGGCTGTCGGTGCTGATCGACCTGGTCGTGATGCTCGACTCGATCTCAGTCGCGCTCGCGTTCACGGTGGCCGGGTCGCGCGTGTTCTTCGCACTCGGGCGCGATGGCCTGCTGCCGAAGTTCACGACGCGACTGTCACGCCATGAGACTCCGCTGGGCGGCAACATGATCATCCTCGGCGCCGGACTGATCGCAGTCCTGCTCGGAGGCATCACCACGCTCGGAAACCTAGTCAAGCTGCCCAATGACATCGAGGCGTTCCAGATCAGTGCCGGCGTCGGCTCGTTCCTGATCGAGGCGGTATACGTGATGCTGGCGCTCGCGGCATTCCGGATCATCTGGACGGGCTGGACCGGCGGCGCGCGAGTGCTGCGCTTGGTCGTCGCAATCGTCGGCGTCGCCACCCCGGGGCTCGCCTACTACGGCTCGCTCAATCCGTTCCCGACCTACCCCGGGGACCTCAGCCTGATCATCGCCGGCGGCTGCGCGGTGCTGGTCCTGATCTGGTACCTGTACCTGCAGAGCGTGCACCCCGAGCGCGTCGCTGCGGCGGCCAGCAACGCCGCGCAACATCACGGCGTGGCCCCGCTCGACGAGAACCTTGCGTTCGAGCCCCAGCCCGGGCTACCCGCCTGACTCTCAGTGGCTTTCACTCACCGTCACCGCTGGTCAAGCGGTGACGGTGAGTCGGCCGCACGCAACCGAGCAGGAATCGAGAAGCGCCATTCGCGTGTGCCACTTAGCCTCGGCGACATGGACACCAACATCACCTCACTCACACTTGAAGTGCGCGAGCCGGCGGTATCACAGCACTTCTACGAAGCCGCATTCGGACTCGGCGATCGGGTCCGCGCACGCACCGCCGACACACCGGCCACCGGATTTCGTGGCTTCACGATCTCACTGGTCGTCGGTCAGCCATCGACCGTCGACTCGTTGTTCGAGACGGCGCGCGCCGCCGGCGCCACCACACTGAAGCCCGCCGAGAAGGGCATGTGGGGTTACGGGGCCGTGGTCCAGGACGCTGACGGCGTGATCTGGAAGCTCGCCACCAGCACCAAGAAGGACAGGGCGCCGGCGACGCGCGAGATCAACGACCTGGTGTTGCTGATCGGCGCCGCCGATCTCGGCGCGAGCAAGCGCTTCTACGTCGACCGCGGCCTGTCTGTCAAGCGCAGCTTCCCGGGCCGCTACGCGGAGTTCGATGCGCCGCCGGACGGCGTCAAGCTCGCGCTCTATCCGGGGCGGTCCGGGCTGGCCAAGGATGCCGGCGTCTCACCCGACGGCGAGGGCCCGCACGGCATTGCGGTGAACAGCAACGCGGGCCGGTTCAGCGATCCGGATGGGTTCAGCTGGGAGGCCAACTAGAGAAGTCGAGCCGCGGCGGCGGCCCGCGCCGCCGTGTTCACTGACCGGCGGGGAGGTTTGCTTCCTGAACGATGTACTGCGCACGACGGATGAAGATGAACGAGTGGTACACGACCGTCCCGTCCTCAAAGGTCAGCTGACCGCGGCGGATGAAACGCATGAACGCGTTGGACGGCGGCGATCCGAGCTCGACGAGGCCGGGGCCCCGCCGCCGCTCCATCAGCAGCTTGCCGGGAATGTGGAACGGCCAGTCGCGGAATACATAGACGTTCTGCTCGGTCACGAGCACGATCCGGTGGAAGTAGAAGGAAAGGATGCTGATCAGCAGATCGATCGGGCCGCCGATGACCGGAATGAACTTCACGACATCCACGACCACGCTGAGGATCACCGTTGTGGCGAGGTTGTTGAAGGTGAACGCCACCGCGACCGCACCTTCGCCGTCGACGTGCGCCCGTCGCGCCACGCGCCTGGCCATCCGCACGTTGTAGGGACGCACCGAGTACTGGCGCGCGGCCGGTTGCGAGAACGAGTCACTCACTGACGCCGTGTCTATCACAGTCACAGCCAAAGCCCGACAGCACCGGCTGCGACAGCGACGCCGCCCGGTCTCAGTCGTGCATGCCGAAACCCTCCAAGATCAGCGGCGTCGCGCGCTCGATCCGCGAGAGGCGGGTCTTGGCTTGCTTGGCGCTGTTGAAATGGAGGACCCAGCCGCGCCGGCGGCCCGGGGTCAGACGCTCCCACGCCTCGCGCAGTCCCGGATCGGCGTCCAGGACCATCTCGAGCTCCTCGGGATACGGCCCGTCGTCGGTGGGATCGCGCCTCGGCAGTGACAGCCCGGCCTCCTCCACACGGATGGCGTCCGTTGCCAGCGCCGCGATCGTGCGCTCGGCGCCATTGACCTCGGCCACGGAGCGGAACTCGAGACGCAGCGCGGAACGGGTGTTCTGCCCCTGCTCCCTGAGCGCGCCGTGAGGGTCATCGAGCAGCGCGCCCTTGAAGAACAGCAGCGCGCACATCTCCTTGAACGGCTGGAAGATGGCGACGTTCGAGCCTCCGTACGTGTAGCACGGCTTGTACCACTTGAAGTCCTCCTCCAACCCCGCCCCGAGCAGCAGCGGGCGCAGCGCCTCGAGCTCGTCGCGCCAGGCGGTCATCGCCTCCAGGTACCTGGCTACGTCGGAGTTGTTCGGCGGGTCGGTCATGGGTGGCGTGGTCAGCCGCCACAGCGTAGCCCCGGCGAGTGCCCCGTTGGCGCCACGGCTGCCGCCGGCTCGCCGACTTGGAGCCGCTCAGGCCGGCTCGGCCGTGACGTCGGTGACCACCTGGCCCGACTCCACCCGCGCGAGCTCATCGGCGTCGTGTCGCGCATCGGCGCGCAGAACCGCAAGAACCAGTACGGCCGCAACGAGCGCACATCCGGCGCAGATCGCGAACACCAGCTGGTAGGCGCTGCCGAGCGCGTGGTAGGCGGTGTCGTGCAGAGGGTTGAGCGGCACCGTGTGGCCGTTCACCCGCGCCGTGGCGGGAACGGCAACCGCGCCGAGCGGTCCCGACTTGACGGCCCCGACGGCGGCCGCCGCAGTCGCCTTGGCGGCCGCCGGGGCGCTCGCGACCGATTGGTAGAAGGTCGTGAGGTGAGCCTGTAGCGCCGGGCTGCCGGCGATCGCCTGGCTGATCTTGCCGGCGGCACGGCTGGTGCCGATCGCGATCACGATCGTCGGCCCCAGCGCGAACCCGAAGTCACGCAGCAGGCTGGTGGTGGCGCTGGCCATGCCCGCCAGCTGGATCCGCACGGTGTTGACGGCCACGGCCGTCACCGACGAAACCGAGAAGCCGAATCCGATACCGACCACGACCAGCGGCGGCAGGATCGCCCCGACCGAGTCGTGGTTGATCGATACCGTCGCCGCCCACGCCGCGCCCGCGGCCTGCAGCAGGAAGCCGCCGCCGAGCATCCAGCGCGGGTTCACCCGCGGCATCATCCACGAGATCAGCGGCAGCAGGAACAACGCGAATCCCTGCAGCGCCACGAACCCGAGCGATGCCCGCAGCGGGCTGAACCCCTGAACCGCCGTCAGGCGGATGCTGGTGGCCGCGGCACAGCCGAGGAAGGCGAACATGCCGATCACGGTCACGAACGAATTCAGCGAGAAGTTGCGGCTCGCGAACAGCTGCAACCGCAACAGCGGCTCGCGCGTGCGCAGCTCGATACGCGCGAACGCGGCCAGGAATACGACACAGACGACGTATCCGATCACGCTCTGCGTCCCGGTCCAGCCGAACGATGACGCCTGAACGACCGCGAACAGCAGCGCGAACAGTCCGATCGCGAACGTGATCTGGCCCGGCCAGTCGAGTGTGCGGCCCTCGGGCGACCTCGAGTCGTCGGCGACGAGCAACGACACCAGCGCGCTCAGCAGCGCGGTGGCCATGACCGCCAGCAACGCCCAGCGCCAGCTTGCCTGCGGGTCCCCGCCCCAGGTCAATTTCGTCAGCAGGCCCGCGAGCACCGGCGCCAGGAATCCACCCGATGACAACGCCGCGGCGTAGATCGGGATCATCCGCCCGCGCGCCTTGGCCGTCGTCGTCTTGGCGGCGATCATCGCCAGTGAGGTGGGAAACAGCGCCGCACCGCCGATACCGGCGAGCGCCATGCCGATCCATACGACCGTCACCGCGTCGTGGGTATGCGCGCTGGGTGTGGCCACGGCGGCGATCAGCTCACCGATCGTCATCATCAGCGCGCCGCCGATCAGCAGCCGCTTACGCCCGAACATGTCGCCGACGACCCCGAAGGTCAGCTCGAACAGCGTCAGCGGGATCACGATCGCCGCCGAGATCCAGTTGAGCTGCGATGCGGTCGTACCGAGGTCCTGCTGGAACAGCCCGTTCAGGACGGCCGGGGTGGCGAATCCGATCTGACCGACACACGCGGCCAAACACGCCGCGACGATCGTGCCCGTCGTGAGCTCCGTTCCCGTGCGCTCAGAAGTTGCTGCGGTTGACATGGCGCCCTCCTATCCGTTCTGGGCGCCGGAGACGGTCCGCTCACCTTGCCCGAATTCTCTGCCGCTTGAGCTACCCAAAAGGTTCGGCTGTCACAAGCGGGCGTCCATCGGTCAATGTGGTCGTTAGATGTCCGAGCACGACCATGCCGCGCTGCTGGCGCGGGTTGCGAACCGCGATGAGGCGGCGTTCAACACGCTCTACACGACATATCTGCCGTTGGTGCTGCGTTGGACGCTGCGCGAGACCCGCGACCGAGAGCTGGCGGCCGACCTGTCGGCCGAGGTGTTCGCGGCCG
>DATASU010000221.1:0-33731 GCA_036269095.1 Solirubrobacteraceae bacterium | reverse complement strand
TCTAGACATCTCAACGGCATGGGCGTGCCGTAGCTGATGGGGCGCGAACCGCCGTCTGACCCCTGCGGTAGCGGCGGTGCGATGTAATTGCGCACGTATACCAGCAGGGCTGCAGCGCCGGCCACGTGTTGCCCCGTGCAGGATGCAGAAGAACGCTCCGACCGGAAGGGTCTTGCGCAGCTCAATCCACGGTTCGAGCTGCTCCCACGCCCACCGGTCCATCCCTACCTCTCGGCGTTTACCGCCTTTGCCTTGGCGCACGAGGATCGCGCCTCGGGTCGGATCTAGATCGGTCTCGGCGAGGGCAAGCGCTTCACTGATCCTCAGGCCGGCCCGCCACAAGACGATGACGAGCGCCCGTAGCCTGACACCGTCGGCATCATCACCCGCTGTGCGCATGACCGAGATGATCTCCTCGACCGTCGGTGGATCAGGCGGATAACGCAGACCCTTATTGTGAGGCGCCCGACCCTCGTGAAACGTTGCGAGCGTAGCCGGTGACCGACGCCGCCCAGCACGATCCAGCGATGACACTGGCTGCATGACGTCCTCCCTTCGGACGTTGATGAACACCACATCCTCGACCCGGAGACGTCTCGCAGGGATATACGCCGATAATCGCGCCGCCACATTTGCCATCGTCGTCAGCATGAGCCCGACGATCTTCCGGGACGGTCCCTTCCGATTCTTCTTCTTTTCGCGCGAAGAGGAGCGTCTCCACGTCCATGTTCAGTCTCCTGACGGGGAGGCCAAGTTCTGGGTCGAGCCCGTGATCGAACTCGCCCGCAGCTACCGCCTGAGCGATCAGGACTTGAAGCGCGCCCTACAGTTGGTGGTCGATCACGAGCAAGAGATCCGAGATGCCTGGCGCCACCACTTCGACCGCTGAAGTCACCAACATCTCCCAGCATGGCTTCTGGATGCTGGTCGATGGCCGGGAGTTCTTTCTCGCGTTCGACGAGTTCCCATGGTTCAAGCAGGCATCCGTCGAGGCGATTGTCCGACTAGAACGGCCATCGCCAGAGCATTTCTACTGGCCAAAGCTAGACGTCGACTTGGGGCTCGCCTCGATCGAGCACCCAGAGCGCTACCCGCTCAAATCGACCAGCTAGCGAGCAGCGAACATACCCCGTCCGCGATCGCTTCCACCATCACGCCAGTCGGACTCAGACGATCGGATAGGCGACGACCCGCGCTGGCTAGCTGCGATACCGACTACCGGTGGCCGGGCTGACCCGGAACTCCCTCGCCTGTCGGCTCGACCCCGGCGGCATAGGATTTTGGGCATGCTGGCAGCGACCACAACTGGCAGGCAGAAGGTAGCGGCGAATGAGTCGGCATCGCAAACCTCACGTTCCTACCAAACAACGCGTCGAGCGCCCACGGGGTAGTGGCACTTGGGTTACGCCAACCTCGCAGCAGTCAGACACGATGATTCGGTTCAGGAAACGAGCGGCACCGTTTGTGATCACGTTCGGTCTCGCATTCCTCGCAACCGACGGTGTTCGATTCGGTATCGATGGCGACACGGCAGGAGCAACGGGATCGTGATCGGAATCCTCTTGGTAGCGGTTGGCATCCATCAATGGGTGCGCCTGCATCGCGTTGAGCGCATGCGTGCCGCAGCTGATCCACGCGGGGCCTAGCCAAGCATCCGAGGAACCCGGACCACACGCCTGGATCCCGCGTGAACTATGCGAGTCGCCGGCTACTGCTTACGAAGCCCCTTCCAGCGGTCGGCGGCTAGTGCGTTGGCGACTGACGGTCTCTGGTCCTGCGGATGGTTGTCAGGGTGCTTCGTCGTGCCGTGTGAGCGCGCGCCTAAGAGTGCGGCGGTCGCTTGGTTGTCCGTGTGCGGGAAGTACCAGTTCGATTGGCAACTCAAGAAGCACCCGAAGGCGTTTGGCGACCTCGGCGTGGTCAAGGTGGGTGCGACCGCCTAGCTGGATGTCGAGCCCCGCACCGAAATCAGCGATCGAGTCGCCGGTTACGATCGCTCTGATCGTGGGCACCCATAAGACGAGGTCGTTGTCCTCGCGACCGGCGTAGGCGTGAATGCCAAATGGCCAGGGGCCAGGGCCGTGAAACTCCCCTTCGCCATGCCCGGCACGCAGCCATGCGAGATCGTCACTTTCCATCCCACGTACCTGGTTGGGATCAGCCCCGAACTTTTCAACCCAGTCCTCCCAGGTATCTGCTGGAGGTGTATGGACAGGAAGACCAAGCGCATGGGCGTCCCGCTCGTGATATGGCGCGGTCAAAACCACGGCGGTCGCGCGTTCGCGCAGTCGATCCGGGACCGAGAGCGGGTCACAGAGAACCAGGTCGTCGCCCACTTCGATTGCGTAGGAGGAAACGGTCTGCGGCCACCACTGCCTCTCATTCCAGTCGGGGTGAGGGGATTGCCAGTGCCAGACGCCCGGTCGCAGCTCACGCATCCGCATAGTCTGCCTCCCGCCGCAGCTCACCGCGCCGGTGCACCATGCCGACACTGCGTGATCGCTTCTGGGATTTCCCGACTCGCTACCGCGTTGGCGACGAGGTGCGTTGTTTGGTTCTGCGAGGCGGTATCGTGCTGCGGCTTTGCGAAAGTCAGCTAGAGCCACATGCGTGGTGTTGTTGGGCGTGGCGATGGTGTCGGGGTGCGGATCGACAGCACCGGCTTCTCATCTGAGCACCGTCCGGCGAGTGGTGCCGATGGTGGTGCGCCATTACGGGCTTGGGATCGCTGTTTTTGTGCCAGTAACCATCAGCGGTCATCGGTACATGATGCGACTCGACACAGGTGCTGGCGCGAGCCTCATCGCACCAGCGCTTGCTGCTCGTCTGCATCTGCGCCCTCACGGAAAGTCGGCCGTCGCTCATCCACTTGGTTGTGCCGCACGCGTGCGACCACTGCTGATGTCGGTGCCATGGAGACTTGGGGATATCCCACTGCCAGCGATGACAGTTTGGACTCAGTCGCATCTGGTAAACAAGCCAGCGCGTGTCGACGGGCTGCCGGTGGCAGGACTGATCGCATCGGATGTTCTGAGCCGATTCGGAGCGGCAACTCTTCAGTACTGGAACTCGAGGCTCGTGCTCGGCCTGCCTGGAATCCCACGAACCGGCGCGAGCGTGCCTGCCTCTCGGCTTCCGAGGTCCGGCTTCATCGAGAGTGTGCACGTCACCATCAACCACGCGCACGTTCCGTTCGCTCTGGACACGGGCGCCGCCTTCAGCGTCGTTGATCCTCAGATAGCCGCGCAATCAAAACTGCGCACGATCGGCCGGTCGGGCCGGATCGGAGGAGCGACCGGCTGTCAGGTACCCGAAACTCCAGTGGCACTGAATGCGTGGGAGCTAGGTTCGATCAAGCTGCCGACGGCGCTGGTCCTCAAGATCAACTCCACACAGTCACTGGGACGGCTGCACGTTGACGGCATCCTCGGCTCCGACGTCTTATCAGCGTTCAAGAACGTCACGCTCAACTATCTGCAACACCGTGTTCAGTTATCCGGTGCGATGCATCGCCAACCGCCCACTACCCCACGGCGGCGCGGAAGCCGCGAACCATGATTGCTTCGTCACCCGCGGCGACCCACACACGGCTATCCGTTCGGCGACGTGGCGTGGGTGGGTTGCGGCGGTGCGACACTGCGGTGGTGGAGCCGATTGGGCCGAAGCTCGCTGAGGGTCGAGACACAGAGATCTACGTGCATGGTCCGGGTCGTGTGCTGCGTGTTCCCCGGGACGGCCGGTCGTTGGTGCGGGAGGCCGAAATTATGCGCTTTGTGGCTGACTGCGGCTATCCGGTCCCGGCTGTCCATGATGCCGGTGAGGGCTATCTGGTGATGGATCAAGTGGCTGGTCCGGTGTTGCTTGCGTCGGCTGTGAGCCACCCCGAGCGGATCCCCGCCTACGGTCGGCTGCTGGCGGAGTTGCACTCGCGGCTTCACCAGATCACTGCACCTCCATGGTTGGCGGGTGTCGAAGGCGCCGACGGAGACAGCCTGGTGCACCGGGACCTCCATCCGCTGAACGTGCTGCTGGGCTCCGACGGTCCGGTAGTAATCGACTGGGCCAATGCCGCTCGCGGTAACCCGGCATACGACGTAGCGGACACCTGGGTCCTGTTTGCCACCTTCGACATTCCGGGCGACCCTTCCCAAAGGCAGTCGCTCGCCGCAGCGAGGATGGAATTTCTCCGCTACTTCCTCGATGCTTCGGATGCTGACGCTGCCCGTGCGTTCATCCCGTTAGCTGTTCAGCACCGACTGGCCGATCGAAACGTGAGATCAACCGAACGAGCGCGGATGCTGCGCCTGGCGGAGTGGGCCCAATGACGCGGTGGCCCCGAGCTTCACGCGGGAGCGTCTTGCTCCGTGCCCGGTAAACCAAGCAGCGCTCAGGAGCATTGCTTTGCCATTTGCCGCCTCCGGCGAGTGACGATCGCAACGGCGATCAGGGCTACCTGGTGTGTCGTGACTTCAACCAGCTTCGAAGCGGTGCGTCTGGCTTCTTCCTCCAAGCAGTGCTGATGCCATCCCCTCGCGCTCGCACCCCGCGAAGTCGAGCCTCCGCCTCGTCGGGGTCCGAGCCGGCAGCAACTGTGTCGAGAAGTTGCTTGGTCTTGGTGCGGTAGGCCTGAGCAGCTCGTTGCTTGCTGAGCGGAATGTTCTTCCGAGACGCCTTGTCATTCTCGCCGTAGACGTTGCGCCCGTCACGGTCGTAACTGAGTTGCTTCTTCTCCTGCGGCGTCTTCTTGCGACCCATCAGCGAAATGATATGGGCAGGCACCGCGGCTATTACTTTCCCGTCATGGTCATCCGGGGCGACGCAAGCGCTTTTGCGACTATCTGTCTCTCGGTGCGGCGGCCGTTCCCAGGCCGGCCACCTGAAGGACCTCGACGTGCGTGACGTTACCTTCGTCTGCCTGAACGAAAACTGCATAGACCAGGCGATCGAAGCCTCAATCGAAGGATCTTCCTGCTGCCTCCGCTTGGAGATCAGCAGGAACACGATCCTGCAGGAAACGGTGTCACGAACGCCCGGTCGGGGCCCAGTCGTCAATGCGTTACGGACGCGGCCCACTCTTCGGCGCAGAGCACCGTCGCCATCGCCGGTAAGACATCCTGCATGAGCAGATCATGGGTGGCCGTCCGCGCGTCGAAGCAGGCGTCGCTGAGGACGTGAAGCCCGAAGTCCATGTCGGCGGCAGCCATCGCCGTCCCGAGGACCGCCGTGCTCGTCGAGACTCCGGCGAGGATCAGATAAGTGACGCCGAGCGACGAGAGCACCACGTCGAGTCCGCTTCCCACGAACGAGCTCACACGGTGCTTGGTTAGGACGATGTCTCGCTCCTCGGGCGCGAGCGACGGATGGATTTCGAGCCCGGGGGCACCCTGCTGAAGGACGGGCTGGAGCCTGGTTAGGCGCTTGTTGCGAGGGGAGACCCCCAGCTGACCACGGCGGAGCTCGACGCGGATGTAGATCACTTGGATCCCGACCTCGTGCGCCGCGTCCACGGCACGGCGTATCGCCACGAAGAACGACTGCGGGGCGGGCTCGACGATCGTGGTCTGCGCGTCCAACACGAGCAACGCGGTCCGGGGAACCTCGGTGTTCACGGCGTCATTGTGACCCTTCTGCGGCCTGCACGCAGACCGTGCCGTGATGATCCCCTCACCCACGCGTACGCAACTCTCGCGGCAGCCTCTTTCGCCTGCGGGCGTACTTCTCGCCAGTCTCCGCGAGACGCGCTTCGCGCGCGGGAACCATGCTCGCTTTGCGATCCGGACCGCTCGTTCGCTCGCGAGCGCGATGGCGACGATCTGTCCACGCCGTCGTGCGCGTGCAGTGTGGTGGTCGCGAATTGTTCCCAGTGTCCGTGACCGTGAACGTGGGTGCGTAGCACCAGCTCGATGGTCGTCGGGGCGTTGAGCGTGAATCGCAGGCTTGCCGCTGGGTATCGGCACCCGGCATGCTGGCACCAGGCGATTGTGTGTTCGATCACGGAGATCATCGTGATCCCCGGCGGTACCGGTGGGAGCACGACGTGCTGAGCCAGCGGCACTCGAGCTGGGACCGGAAGGGCTCAGGCCAGCCGGTGATCGTGTTCAACGGAAGGAAGGCGGCGCCCGTAGCGATGTGTGGCTTTCCACACCGTGTAACGAGCGAAAGGTGCCGGTTACCAGTCGCTTCCTGAAGCCCTCTGTCGGACTCGAACCGACGACCCCTTCCTTACCATGGAAGTGCTCTACCAGCTGAGCTAAGAGGGCGGAGCCCACAACTGTAGCCAAGCTCGTGCCCCAGGGGAGCCCGGACTCTTGCGAACCCGAAGGTTTGCCGATCGAGGGCCCCGAAACCTCAAGGACGGCCGTCCGTAGCCGACTTCCGAAGAGAAGAGTTATGGACACAACCGGACGCGATCCACTCACGGGTCTCTTTGACCGCACGCAGCTGATCGAGCTGCTCAATCAGGCGTATCTGCGTGGCGGCCTCGGCTCTGAGCTGGCCGCGCTGTTCGTCGATGTTGACCACTTCAAGATGGTCAACGACTCGCTCGGCCACGCCGTCGGCGACACCGTGCTGATGACGGTGGCAAAGCGACTGGTCTCGTGCCTGCGGCCCGATGACACCGTCGCGCGTCTTGGTGGCGACGAGTTCGTCGCAGTGGTCCAGGGTCTCAGCGAGTCAGAGGCCGTGGCCCGCGCCGAGCGCATCGTCGCGGCCGTGTCGGAGCCGCTGCACATCGACGGCCGCGAGCTGGTCCTGAGCGTCAGCATCGGCGTCGCGTTCTCAGGAGCTGATGCCTGCGATCCCGAGCAGCTCCTGCGTCACGCCGACACCGCCCTCTACGAGGCCAAGGGCAACGGTCGCGGACGTGCGCAGATCTTCAACGACCAGATTCAGCAGCGCCTGGTCCGCCGGCTCACATTGGAGACCGAGCTGCGCGCCGCTGTGCGCGACGGCCAGCTGCGGCTTCACTACCAGCCGCAGGTCGACCTCGTCACCGGCACCGTCGTGGGCGCCGAGGCGCTGCTGCGCTGGACCCACCCTGAGTTCGGCGCGGTCTCGCCAGCGGAGTTCATCCCGGTCGCGGAGGACAGCGGACTGATCGTTCCGATCGGACGCTGGGTGCTGGAGCAGGCGATCAGCCGTTTCCGAGCCTGGCACACCCAACACCGCACCGCGCCGCGCGCGATCACGATCAACATCTCGCCCGTGCAGATGCGCGACACAGAACTCGTCGCGTTCGTCGAGGAGACCCTCAACCGCCAGGAGGTCAACCCGGCCGTCGTGTGCCTGGAGCTCACCGAGAGCGCGCTGATGACCGGAGCCGCACCGATGCTGCAGACGCTCACCGAGCTTCGCGAGCTCGGCCTCTACCTCGGGATCGATGACTTCGGCACCGGACATTCCTCACTTGCGCGTCTGCGCGACCTACCGGTCGAGGTGATCAAGCTCGACCAGCGGTTTGTCCGCGGTCTGGGCACACGCGCCGACGACGATGCGATCGTCGCGTCGGTGATGAGCCTCGCTCACGCGATGGGCCTGCACGCCGTCGCCGAGGGCGTCGAGCACCGCCATCAGGCCGAGGCGCTGGTCAAGCTCGGCTGCACCACGGTCCAAGGGTTTCTGTTCTCGCCCGCTCGACCGGAGGACGAGTTGCTCGAACTCTGCGGGCCGCGGCTGTTCCCGGCGAACTCCTGGCGCCGGCGCACCGGCGCCGCCGTTGACAGCCGCCGCGGCGCAGAACGGCGCGCGAAGCGGGGCTTCATCGACGAGTTCCTCGATCAGATGGGCGTCACCGCCTACCCGCCAGCGGGTGTGGCGGAATGAACCTCACGGTCGCGGTCATCAACCTTGCCACCGGGGTCGCCTACCTGTTGCTGGCATGCCAGGCCCTGTGGGAGATCGCGCGCGAACGCCGCTCCCGCGGCATCTCCAGATTCGGGCTCGCCTACGTTGCGATGGCGCTCAGCTGCGGCCCGCATCACCTGATCCACGGGATCCAGGCGATCGAAGGTCAGAACTTCAACTGGATGATGCTGACCGGTGACCTGCTCGCGCTGCCACCGGCGGTGATCTTCCTGGCGCTGCGAATCGAGGTGCTGTTCGGACGCCGTGGTGATCGCTTCGTCGCCGGCACCCCGTGGTGGCTGCGGACGTTGACCGTACTGTTCTGGTGCGCCTGCGGCGGACTCGTGACGCAGTCGGTCGCTCGCGCCGTCTCGCCGCACCATCACCCGGCGTTCATCGCGATCGTCCCCAACGCACTGGTGCTCGTGACCTATGGGATGGTCGGCCTGCTGCTGTTCCGCACGCAGCTGCTGCGTCATCCGACCACCGGTGGCTGGTCTGTCTCGGGCCTCAGCCTCGCCGCGATCTTCCCGAGCTGCGCACTGACGCACGTGGTCTATGGCCTGACGGCGAGCTCGAACATCGCGATCTGCCCCGCCGACTGGTTCGGGATCCCCGCGTCGATCTACTTCCTGTGGACCGTGCACCGGCTCTATACGGCCGCGATCGTCGACTGGAATCGCCGGCCGATCGTCGGCGAGAGTCGCCGGACCGATCGCGTCTCGCCGTGGTCGAGGGACTTCCTCGGTGAGCGCCCGGCGCGGCGGCTCGAGCCCGAGGCCGCGCGATGACCCCACTTGGACTCGCCGCCGCTCTCGGCGGGCACCTCGTGCACGTGATCGTGATCGGCGGCGCGCTGCTGCTCGGCGCGACCGTCTACCTCGTGGCCATGATCACCGCACCACGCCCGGTCGCCGAACAGCTCGGCGACGCGCCGGCCCCGCCGGCCGTTCCCCTGCCGGCGTGCTCGCGCGAACGGGCCCCATCGGTTGCGATCGCGCTGCAGCTTGCGGCCATCGGCCTCGCGGCGGCGGCCGGAACGCACCTGGCGGTGATGCCCGACCACTTCCGTCAGTCCTGGATCTACGGCAGCTTCTTCGCGGTCGTCGCGCCGCTGCAGCTCGGCCTCGCCTGGCGGCTGCTCGCGCGCCCACACCGGCCCGAGCTCTGCGCGGCGCTCGCGTTCAGCCTCGGTGTCGTGTTGCTGTGGGCGCTCACGCGTTTCGTCGGCGTTCCGATCGGGCCCGACAACGGCGCGACCGAGGAGCTCGGGGTGCTCGACATCTTCGCCACCTGCGCCGAGCTGCTCACGGCCGCAGCGCTCGTCTACCTGCTGCGCAGCGGGCGCCCAGCGGCTAGCGAGGGCATCGCCCCGGCCTGGCGCTGGTCGCTGTGGCCGCTGCTGACACGTGCGACGCTGACCGCGACCGTCGTGCTCGTGCCGCTGCTGTCGATCTTCGCCCCGCGCTCCTGACGCCGTTGGGATGCCACGACAAACTGATACCCATCCGACCGCTGGGCTGCGACAATCGCTGCCCATGTGGGGGAAGCTGGTTTATGAGGTCCGCAAGGCGGGCCCGCGCAAGATCGTGATTCTTGTTGTTCTCGCGGCGGTCGCCGTGGCGCTCGCCTACGGCGACAACTCGAGCAACGATGCTGCGAGCGGCCGCACCCTGCCGCGGGCGATGCTGATCTCGGCTCAGCATGCCCACCCGGCCACGCGCCCCTAGGACACTAGCCCGGCAGCTCGAACAGGCGCGCCGCTGCGCTCTTGACGCCGTCGCGGATCGACTCCGGATCGTCGAGCGGGGCGCCGGCGAGCGCCCCGTCGCGCAGCAGCACCAATGTCTGTCCGGCCTGGGCCGGGTCGGGGTGCCCAAGCCTCGCGGCGAGCTCGGTCACGGTCTGCTGAAACCACCGCCGGTGCTCGCCCACGGCGACGCGCACCGCGCTGGCCGGATCCGGATACTCCGCGGCTGCGTTGATGAAATGACAGCCCCTGAAGCCCGGAAGCTCGGCGTTGTCGCCGATGAAGTCGACCAGCGCGTCGAGCGCGGCGCGTGCGTCGTCCTGCGCCGTGAGCTGTCTCACCCGCGTCTCGAGCTCGGCGTGCGTGGCACGCAGGTAGGCCTCGACGAGCGCGTCCTTGCTCGCATAGTGGCGATAGAACGTGGCGCGCGTGATTCGCGCCTCCTTGACGATGCGATCAACGCCGACGCCGTGAATGCCTTCGTTGTAGAAGAGCCGGCTCGCGGTCGCCAGCAGCCGCTGCTTCGGGGTTTCGGGCTCGAGTGTCATTGCGGTTCAGCCGGGCTCGACGACCGTTGTGATCCTGCCCGTCTCCAGGTCGTACACGTAGCCGCCGATCTTCACATTGTCGAGGGTCGGCCGCAGCTCCGGTGCGGCGCGTAGCTTCTCGACGTCGGCTTTGACCGTCTCGGCCGGCTCGAGCACCGCCATCGCCAGCGCGGTGTCGTCGTCCCAGCCGCCACGCTCGGCGTTGCCGTGCCGCAGCTCGTCGTCGGCGAACAGGCCAGAGCCGCAGTCGGTGTGGTGGATCACGGCGATCTCGAACCAATCGGCGCCCGGGGTCTTGTGCTCATGCAGGTGCAGGATCCAAGCGAGGTCCTTGATCACGGCCGGGGTGACACGACCGCCGATATTGCGCGCCACGATCGCCTCGCCGAGCTGCGCCCCGAGTACGGCAGCCGGTTCGACGCGCGGGTCGATGCATGTGATCAGGTACAGCTGCTTGAACGGGATGAACGGAATCTCCGGAACGTGCTGGGGCGCGTCGCTGGCAGCGAACCGCTCGTTGTAGGCCAGGTACGGCGTGAGGTTTGAAGACGACATGCATCTGCTCCCGTCTGCTCGCTTTGTATGGGGGCAGAGAGAACGTTCGTTCTCTCGCGTGCCGGCTACGGTAGCACAAGTGAAAGAACGTTCGTTCTTTACCGTTGAAGAGGCGGTGACGGCGTGAGCGCCGGACTCGCTGGACCGGGACGCCCTGGCACACTGCCGCGGGAGAACCTTGCCCGGCGACCCGATGACAGCGCTCGACCTCAGCAGCCCCCGCACCGTGGGGCAGATCCTCGATGCCGCTTTCAGGACCTACGGCCGCCGCCCGCTGCTGTTCATCTCGCTGGCGGCGATCATGCTGGTTCCCTACGGCGTCGTCTCGGTGGTCATCTACAACACCAAGCACGTCCCCGCCACGACCGAGTTCGTGCTGCTGCTCGCGGACGTCGCCCTGGTGAATCCATTCGTGTCGGCCCTGCAGATGCAGGCGCTGATGGATCTCGGCTCGGGATTGCGGCCCGCCCCGCGTGACCTGATCCGGCGCGGGATCACGGTTCTGCCGGTGGTTGCAGCGGCGGACATCATCGCCGGGATCGCCGAGTTCGCGGGCCTGCTCGTCTTCATTGTTCCGGGGATCATCGTCGCCCTGCGGCTCGCGGTCGTGGCGCCGGCGGCCGCCTGCGAGCGGATCACCTGGCCCGAGGCGCTCAGCCGCAGCTTTGCGCTGACGCGCGGAAACGCCTGGCGCGTGCTCGGATTGCTCGCGATCCAGGGACTGCTCTCATCGCTGGCGCTTGGAATCGAGTCCGCCGGCTCGATCGGCGTGGCGATCGCCGGCGCGGCGCTGTGGGTCATCGCCCAGTCGTTCTGCACGCTGCTGATCAATCTTCTGTACTTCGATCTGCGCGCCCGCCAAGTCGCTCCCGTAGCCTGGCAGTAGGCAGCCACCGAACCTTCACCCGCGAGAGGAGCTTCACCAGAGTGCCAGTCCGCGTTGGGATTCAGATCCAGCCACAGCAGGCCGACTTTGATGCGATGCGCACCGCATGGCGCGACGCCGAGCAGCTCGGGGTCGACTCGATCTACACCTGGGATCACTTCTACCCGCTCTACGGCGACCCCGACGGCAAGCACTTCGAGGGCGTCGCGACGCTCTCAGCGCTCGCCGCGAGCACCGAGCGTGCCCGGATCGGCTGCCTGGTGTTCTGCAACACCTACCGCAATCCACAGCTGCTGGCCGACGTTCACCGCACGATCGACCATCTCTCCGGCGGGCGTCTGATCTTCGGCATCGGCGCGGGCTGGTTCGAGCGCGACTACGACGAGTACGGCTACGAGTTCGGCACCGCCCCCGATCGGCTGCGTGCGCTCGCGCGTGACCTTCCGCTGATGACGGCGCGCCTGAAGAAGCTCAACCCGGCGCCCATAGGCCCACTGCCGATCCTGATCGGTGGCGCGGGCGAGAAGGTGACGCTCAAGCTCGTCGCCCAGCACGCGCAGATGTGGCACACGTTCGTCAACGACCTCGACACCTACCGCCACAAGGCCGAGGTGCTGGCCGAGCACTGCGCGAACGCCGGCCGCGACCCCGCCACGATCGAGCACGTGATCGGTTCGCTCGAGGACGTGTTCGAGATCGCCGATGACCTCGCCGACGCCGGCGTCGCGGAGATCACGGTCGGCGTCGGGGGTCCGGACTACGACCTCGGGCGACTGCGCGAGGCGATCCAGTGGCGCGACAGCTACAACGCCGAGCATCCGTGAACGCACGCGTACCGACATCACTGCTCGCGGCGGTTGGACTGATCGCCGGTTTCGGTACGGCCGTGGGTACTGGATCGCGGCCGCTCGGCGGGGCGGTGATGGCGGTCTTCGGCCTGACCTGCATCTACTTCTGGGTCAGGCGCGACGGCGGCGCGACCGCGGCACGGCTGACGCTCGTCGGTCTGACCGCGTTCGTCCTCTCCCACATCCTCGGGCTCGCGATCGGCGCCTGGCCCGCGGTGCTGCTGGTCTCGGCGGCGACTGCCTGGTTCGCCTGGCGCTGGTCCGATCAGAAGGTCTTCGGTTCAGCTGCTGGCCCGCTGGCCAGCAGCTGACAGCAGCGCTCAGCGCGACGGCTGGTAGAGCGCGCCGTCGATCAGCTGCCGGCCGGCCAACGGCTCGGGCAGCCGCACGACCGCCGGCGTCTCGGACCTGCCGGCGCGCCCCACATAGCCCTCGATCGGGCGGACGTAGACCGTGAGCACCGCGCGACGTTCGTCGAGGTAGAGGTCGGGAGCGAGCAGCCGGGCCGCGGCCGGAGTGCCACTCGCCATCGTGCGCTCGGTGATCAGGATCCGCAGCTCGTTCAGATCGTGTCCGGCTTCGAGGCCGGGATCGAGCCGCCACGACGAGGCGCGCACCCCGTCGCGCACAGCGCGCAGCGGTCGCGCGTTGGAGGCGCCGAGCGGCGACCAGCGGTTGCGCATCCCGCGGGTGGCGGCGACGGTCAGCAGCTGCGGTGGGGTGCCGCGCCCGAACAGGGCCTCGTCATCACTGCGCGCGAGCTCGCGCCAGCCCGTGAGCTTCTCCGCGGTGGCGATCGGCGCCGGCCTAGCCCTGGGGCGCAACAGTCGTACCGGCTGCGCCTGCTGACGGCCACGGTCGATCTGCGTGAGCAGCGCCTGGACCGCGGGATCGGCTGGGTCGAGCGCCGCCGCCGGCATCAGGGCGCGAGCCGGCTCGAACGGCAGCCCGCCGCCGTCGCTGACCAGAACGGGCTCGGGCGGACCGGGCACGGGCTCCAGCCGCGGTGCCTGCTCCCAGACGCCGGGGGAGGGTGGCTTGACGTCCTGATCCTTGTCCCGCGGCACGCGCGCAGTTTACGGATCGGTGTTCCGACCGGGGCACGCGAACAGCCGTACGTCGGTAGTAAGTACGTACAGGGTCTGCGCCGCAACCCATACGTAGGTCAGCTCCGCGTCCGTGATGCTTTGTGGGCAAGCGAAGGAAGGACCGCAATGACCGCCGGAGACCAAGCCGCCGCGCCCGCGGGCGAGGAAGCAGAGATCCCCGAATACCTGGAGGACGGGGCCGACAACGGCGCCGAGGGCTCGGCGCCACGCGCAGGCGTGCTGCGATTCGCGCGGATGACCGGTTCCTCGATCTGCAGCCGCGACGCGGCGCCCTGGGTGACGGACTTCCTCAATGCGGCCTACTACCGCCGTCCGATCGGCGAGCGCGACGTCGACGACATGCGCCTCGCCTTCAGCATCCTCACGACCTACTGGTACGGCAAGCAGGGTCGTAAGCGTCTGCATGCCTCGGACCTGATCGCCTTCCATCGCGCCTTCGGTGCGCACCGCTTCGACAACAGCGAGAGCGCGCGCGGCACGCTCTCGCGCGAGCAGCTGTTGACCGGGGCCGCAGCGCTGCTCGGCGACTGGTTCGCCGATGCCTACGCGGACGATGCCCGCCGCGGCTGGGGCATTGCCTTCGCCACGCCCGAGGACAGGGCCGCATACGACCCCGAGCTGCGGCTGGCGCTCGCACGGCTGGGCGCGATGACACCGGCGTGCGCCCCGCTGAGCGAGCAGATGTGGCATACGTACCCGGCCGTACCGATGCCGTCGGCGGACGGCGTGATCGCCGCGCTGACGGCACCCGAGACGTGGCCGGACTTCGCGTCGGAGATCGGTCGCTTCACACCGCTGCGCCGCGGTGGACTCGGCGGGCAGATCTTCGAGATCGAGGTTGCCGCCGGAACCGGCGCCGGCTGGCCGATGTTCACGCGCGGCTACGTGACGATCAACCGCCTGGTGACTCCGGACGACCCGGTCGGTCTGCGCGCGTACTTCGATGCGGTCGACCAGGGGATGCGCGACTATGGGCACGATGAGCCGTCGATCCTGCCCTACGCCGCCAAGCCGCTCGTCGGCTTTGACCTGACCACGCATGCGGGGCACTTCATGGGCTCGGGTCAAAACCGGCTGCTGCTCTACACCCACGACGGCGCCGCCTGGGTGCGCGCGGCCGGCACCTGGGACCCGATGCCGTGGCACATCGATCAGGCCTACCGGATCGCCGGCCGCGAGGCCCAGCACGCCTTCTGGGGTGAGGGCAACGTCGTGGCACAGAGCATGCTTCATCAGCTGGCGATCCAGGTGGCCAAGCGTTCGTGAGTAGACGGGCGCTGGTCATCGGCGCTGGACCCAACGGCCTCGCCGCCGCGATCCGGCTGGCCGAGTCCGGTGTCGATACGACCGTGCTCGAGGCGCGGCCGCAGCCGGGCGGTGCCGTGCGGACCGAGGAGCTGACGCTGCCCGGTTTCCGCCACGACACGTTCTCCTCGGTCTATCCCGCCGGCGCGGCCTCACCGGTGTTCAGCCGGCTGCCGCTCGCCGACCACGGCCTCGAGTGGGTGCACCCCGAGGTCTGCATGGCGCATCCGCTCGACGACGGCGGCGCGGTGGGCCTGTACCGCGAGCTCGAGCCGACGGTCGACTCGCTCGAGGCTCGGCACGCCGGTGACGGTCGCGCCTGGGCGCGATTCGTCGGGCCGTACCTGCGCAACTTCGACGCCGTGCGCGCGACGATGCTGACCGGCTTTCCACCGGTCGGGGGTCCGCTCAGGTTGCTCACGCGAGCGGGCCCGCTGGCGGCCGGGCAGCTCGGGCTGCTGGTCGCGCTGCCCGCCCGCACGCTTGCGCGGCGCCTGTTCGACGCCTCCGGATCGCGCGCCTGGCTGCTCGGTGCCGCCGCCCACGGCGACACCCCGGTTACGACGCCCGGCTCGGCGGTGGCCGCTTTCTATCTGAATCTGCTCGGTCACGCCGTCGGCTGGCCCAGCCCGCGCGGCGGGGCACAGGCGCTGACGGATGCGCTGGTTGCGCAGCTGCGCACGCTCGGGGGCGAGCTGATTTGTGACGCCCCGGTGGAACGCGTCGAGTCGCGTGGGGGACGGGCAACCGGCGTCACGCTGATCGACGGCAGCCGCCACGGCGGCGATGTCGTGCTCGCCGACGTGATGCCGCAGGCGCTGCTGGCGATGGCCGGTGAGGCACTGCACGGCTGGTACCGGGCGCGGCTCGTGCGCTTCCGTCCGGGCCCGGCGACGGTCAAGCTCGATTGGGCGCTCGCCGCCGCGATCCCCTGGGCGGCGCCGGCGGCGCGCGGCGCCGGCACCGTGCACATCGGCGGCGATGAGCAATCCACGATCGAGTCGCTCACGCAGGCTCACGCGGGCCTCGCCGAGCGTCCGTTTCTGCTGCTCGGGCAGCAGAGCCTCGCCGACCCGAGCCGCGCCCCCGATGGCAAGCACACCGCCTGGGCCTATACGCACGCGCCCGCCGCGCTCAGCCGAGAACTCGGCTCGGAGCGCTACGTCGATGCCGTCGAGCGGCAGGTCGAGCGCTTTGCCCCGGGGTTCCGCGAGCTGATCCTCGCACGTCATGTGCTCGGACCGGCCGAGCTTCAGGCCCGCAACGCCAACCTCGTCAACGGCGACGTTGGCGGCGGCAGCTATGGCGGCCTGCAGTCGGTCTTCCGGCCGCTGCCCGCGGTCTCGCCCTACCGCACTCCGCTCGACGGGCTGTTCCTGGCCAGCGCGGCAGCGTTCCCGGGCGGCGCCGTGCACGGCGTACCCGGGGACGCCGCCGCGCGGGTGGCCCTGCGATCGCTTCGTCGCTAGCTCCGGCCTCGTCTGCGGCTGGTCCTCGAGCGTCAGTGCTGGCGGCCGCAGCAGGCTGCCTGCACGTGCTCGAAGACGGAGCTACTCGAGACCCCCATATTTCTGGGTGATGGTTGCCTTAGGGGGGCGCCTGAGCGAGACTGTGAGCCAGCTAACTGGATGGTCGATCACTCAGCCGGAAGGGGCCGGATATGTCTAATGCGAACGCGGTGCCTCGGCGGGCACGTTGTGCGATGCTCAGGTTGCTGATCTACGCGGTGGCGGTAGTCGCGCTGGCATGCGTCGCGCCGAGCGGCGCGCTCGCGACCGGCACCGGCATCGTGAAAGGATCGTTCACGGTCCCGAGCGGTGTGAGCCCGACGAATGTTCAGGTGTCCCTGCTCGATCCCGAGGGCAACCAGGTCGGCGACCAATACGCGACCCTGGGTGGCACGTCGACCACCGGTGATTACGAGTTCGACAACCTCATGTCGGGGCAATATGAGCTGGTGTTCAGGGACCCGCAGAACGCTGACAACCTCGCTCCCGCCTACTACAGCGCCGGCACCGCGGGAGGCACGCTGACGCTTGCCAGCGCATCGCCGATCACGGTGAGCTCGGGCGTGACCACGACGAATTCGACGGTGACGGCGCTTCTCCACGGCGGCGTGATCAGCGGCACGGTGAGCGACGGCAATACCGGGACCGAAGACGCAGGGGACACCAACATCCTGGCGTGCTCGACTGCTCCAGTACAGGACCCCTGGACGGCGTGCAGCTTTGACATCTACTTCAGCGGCTCTACGTATTCAATCGAAGGGGTGCCGCCGGGCACCTACAACGTCTTTTACAGCGTGGAGTCGGCGTCGGGACCCAGCTACGACGACGAGCTGTACGTGGCCAGTGGTGGTGGCGTCAGCTACGACGCCGGTGCGGCGACCGCGGTGACGGTTAGCTCAGGGAGCTCCGAGACGCTGAACTTCTCGGTTCCGCGGTTCGGCAGCATCGCGGGATCGATCACCGATCCCGGGGGCGTGCCGTCCGGAGGCGAAGAGGTGCTGATCTACGACGGCAGCGGCCAGAAGATCCGCAGCTTCAACAGCGCCGGTGACGGCACCTACACGGCGGGCGGAGTGCTGCCTGGCGGCTATCGGCTCTGGTTCCGCAGCGAGCCGGACGCACCGGTCGCCTGGCAGTTCTACAGCGGCCAGCCGACGCTCCCGTTGGCCAACGTCGTCTCGGTCGGCGCCGGGCAGGCGGTGACCGGCATCAACATCACCTATGCGCCGCAATCGACCATCAGTGGCACGGTCACGAGCGGTGGTGTGCCACTGGGTGGGATCAGCGTCTACGCGCTGGACTCGGAGGGTGACATTGTCACCGGCACCACCACGGCGGCGAACGGCACGTACACGATCACGAACCTGCCCGCCGGTGCGTTCTATGTCGCGTTCGGCGCGGTGGCACCCAATTTCATGGGGGCCGATGACACCCCCGATTTCATTAGCGGCTCGCTCTCTTGGAACGGGGCGGCGTACGCCCCGATCTACTACGGCGGGACGCCGACAATCGCCGGTGCCACCGCGATTACGCTATCGGCGGGGCAGCAGCTGACGGGCATCAATGCCGCGCTGGGCCCATTCACCACGGCGGCCGCGCCGGCGCCACCCCAGGCGCCGTCCGCGGTGGCGCCGGCGTTCGCGCCCACGGTCTCCGGAGGATCGCTGGCCGGATTGTCCAAGCGCAGGCCGGTGCTCAAGCTGGCGCTCGCCTCCGGTTCGAAGGGAGCGCCGGACCTAGTCTCCTTCAAGCTCACGCTCCCGGCCGGGTTCGGCTTCAACAAGTCCAAGCTCGGCAAGGACCTGGCGCTGGGCGGCGTCGCCCACGGCTATACGCTCAAGGGCCGCTCCGTCACGATCTACCTGAGCAAGCCGCGAGCAAGCGTGAAGCTGACGATCAAAGCGGGCGGACTGACCGCGTCCGAGGCAATCGGCAAGAGCGCGAAGAAGCGCAAGATCAAGTCCGAGATATTGAAGCTCTCAGCTACTGACATCGCCGGCACTACCCGTTCGATCTCGGTGACGATCAAGAAGCCCCACTGATCCCCCGCGACAATCAATTTCACGGGTCGCCCGCGATTCCCAGCGACGCGTGCGCGGTGCCGATGCCCCGGGCCGCCGCCGTCGTGCGTTCCGCTCGGCGCAAGCCGCAGCCGAAAAACTGAGTCTCACCGTCAGCCTGAGCCTGCGGCTGGCAGATCAACATAAAGCGGAGAAAAATTTTGTGTCAAATGACCTTAATTCGCTGTCGCTGCGGCCGATCAGGGTGTGCAAATAACGTTGCACGATCGACTGACCCCGATGTCGTCGAGCCCGGGCACAGTCCAAGGAGTCACAGAAATGAGTCGTTTCAGGGATTTCTCCCTACGCATGAAGCTGTTGCTCGGCTTCGGCGCCGTTCTGTTCGTGACGGCGATTCTCGGCGTCGTCTCGATCGTCGAGCTGCAGAACGTCAAGGCCGGAGGCGACAAGATCGCCACCGACTCGCTGCCCAGCGTCCAGACCGTGAAGACGATCGACGCCGACGAGCAGACCTACCGCGCCGACCAGCTGACGAACGTCATCAACGATGTACCCAGCGCTCAGGCGCAGTTGACCGCACAGCTCGCTGCGGACGACAAGAGCGTCACCGCGGACTTTGCGCTGTATCGCAAGATGATCTCCAATGCGGCCGACCGCACGCTCTGGATGCAGGCGCAGACTGACTGGAACGGATACGTCAAGGCCACCGCGCCGCTTTCGAGTACCGGTGCCAGCGCGAAGAACGCAACCGACGCGGCACTCGTGACGAGCTCGCGCAAGATCTTCACCACGCTCACCGACACGACGGGCAAGTGGGTCGCGCTCAACAATCAGCTCGCGACCGACACCCAGAAGAGCAACGCATCCGCCGCCAATACCGCGTTCCTGATCGTCGTCGTGATGTTGCTGATCGCGATCGCCATCGGCGCCACCATCGCGTTCACGCTGTCGGCGAGCATCGCCCGTGCGGTCAATCTCGTGCTCGAGCGGCTCCGCTCGCTGCAGGACAACTGCCTCACCTTCATTCAGGAAGGGCTGCAGGCCTTCGCCGACGGGGACCTAACCCACACCTACGAGCCGGTCACCGCAGCGATCCCGAATCCGTCGAACGACGAGATCGGGCAGATCGGGCAGGCCGTCAACGGCATCCGTGAGAAGGCCGGTGCCGCGATTCAGGATTACAACAGCACGGCCGGCAAGCTCAGCCAGACGGTCTCGCAGATGGCCACCACGGCCGAATCCGTCTCCGCGTCGTCACAGGAGCTGACGGCAACCTCCGGCGAGTCCGGGCGTGCCGCCGAGGAGTCCGGGCGCGCGGTCGAGGAGATCGCCACCACGATCGGTGATGTCGCACTCAGCGCTCAGAAGCAGGTCGAGACGGTCGAGCAGGTGCGCGGTGCCGCCGAAGAGGTCAGTCGCGCGATCGAGGAGATCGCCCAGGGCGCGACCACCCAGGTTGAGGCCGTCGACCAGGTTCGGGTCGCCGCGGCCGAGGTCGGCCGCGCGATCGCCGATATCGCCCATGGCGCCGAGGAGCAGGTTCACGCTGTCGAGCTCGTCACGACGTCGGCGCGTCAGGTCGTAGGCGCCGTCGAGACCGCCTCGCAGGCGGCCAAGGACACCGCGGCTGCCGCGCACGACACCCGCGAGGTTGCTCGCGCGGGCGTCACCGCCGCCGAGGACGCGAGCGAGGCCATGTCCTCGGTCCGCGACGCCTCCCAGGAGGTCAACGCGGTGATCAACGAGCTCGCCTCCAAGTCGGAGCAGATCGGTGAGATCGTCGCGACCATCACCGGCATCGCTGAGCAGACCAACCTGCTGGCGCTCAACGCCGCGATCGAAGCCGCCCGCGCCGGGGAGCAGGGCCGCGGCTTCGCGGTCGTCGCCGAGGAAGTGCGCAAGCTCGCCGAGGAGTCGCAGGAGGCAGCATCCGAGATCTCGGAGCTGATCACCGCGATCCAGGGACAGACCTCACGCGCCGTGGAAGTCGTTCAGAACGGCGCACACCGCACCGAGGAGGGTGTGGCGGTCGTCTCGCAGACCAAGGAGGCGTTCCTGCATATCGGTGACGCCGTCGAGAGCATGACCGCCCGGATCGATGAGATCGCGGTGATCTCTGAGCAGATCGCGAGCAACGCCGTGACGATGCAGGAGACCGTTGAGTCGGTTGCCTCGGTCGCGGAGCGGACGGCCGCCTCCGCGCAGCAGGTTTCCGCCTCGGCCCAGCAGGTCTCGGCCTCTGCCGATCAGGTGGCGTCATCGGCCGAGCAGTCCTCGGCCGCGGCACAGCAGGTCTCTGCCTCCGCCGAGGAGGTCTCGGCGTCGGCCGACCAGGTGGCGTCCTCGGCGCAGGAGACGTCGGCGGCAACTCAGCAGGTCTCCGCCTCTGCCCAGGAGGTGTCGGCCTCGACCGAGGAGACCTCGGCGGCTGCCCAGCAGGTCGCGTCATCGGCGCAGGCGCTCTCTGAGAACGCCCAGCTGCTGGCCGAGCTGGTCGCACAGTTCAAGGTCACTCAGACCGAAGCTGTCGCCACCGTCTAAGCCGCAGCAGGACACAGCGTCTGAGCGGGGGTGCCGGCCAACAGGTCGAGCACCCCCGTGCTACGTCTGGGCCTATGAACCCCAGACCTCGTCGGCGACCTCGACGATCAGCTCGAGCTTGGCCTTCTGCTCATCGATCGTGAGGTTGTTGCCCTCCTCGGTGGAGGAGAAGCCGCACTGGCCGGAGATACCGAGCTGGTCGATGTCGACGTACTGGGCCGCGTCCTCGATCCGCCGCTTGAGCAGATCCTTGTCCTCGAGCTCGGCACGCTTGGTCGTGACGATGCCGAGGATCACGCGCTTGTCGCCCTTGGGCAGGTAGCGCAGCGGCTCGAACCCGCCTGAGCGGGCATCGTCGAACTCGAGGAAGTAGCCGTTGACGCCGAGCTTGCCGAACAGTGCCTCGGCGACGAAGTCGTAGCCGCCTTCGGCCGCCCACATCGACTGGTTGTTGCCGCGGCAGAGGTGGGTTGTCACCGTCAGGTCGGCCGGCTTGTCCTCGAGCGCGCGGTTGATCACCTCGATGTACTGCTCGTGCAGATGCTCTGGATCGCCGCCGATCGCGACGATGTGCTCGCGCTGGGCGGGATCGTTGACGTAGGCCAGGCTGGTGTCGTCGAGCTGCAGATAGCGGCAGCCGAGCTCGTAGACGGCGCTGATCTGCTGGCGGTAGGCGGTCGCGAGGTCCGACCAGAATTCGTCGATGTCCGGATAGACGTCGCGGTCGATCGCGGCATTGCCGCCGCGGTAGTGGACCATGCTCGGCGACGGGATCGTCAGCTTCGGAGTCTGACCGGCGTTGGCGTGATCGCGCAGGAAGCTGAAGGCGTCGGCGAAGATCGTGTGGCCGAGCGCGACCTTGCCGGAGACGCGCATCGCCGGCGGGGCGTAGTCGTAGGTGCCCTGTGCGTTCTTGAACTGCACGTGCAGTGACTCGCCGTCGACCTGGCTGATGCCCTGCAGCTGGTAGATGAAGTCCATGTGCCACGACGTGCGGCGCAGCTCGCCGTCGGTGACCGATTGGAGACCGGCGGCACGCTGCATCTCGATCACCTCGAGGATCGCGGCGTCCTCAACGGCGTGCAGTCCGTCGGCGTCCAGGCGTCCGGCCTTGAAGTCGGCACGGGCCTGGGTCAGTGCTGGCGGCCGGAGCAGGCTGCCGACGTGGTCTGCTCGAAACGGCGCGGTCGTGGTGGTGCTCAACCGATCCTCCTGGTGAAGTGAGTGGTCTGTCGTTGACATGAACCATTGAGGCTATTGACACTCAGGCTAGTGCCCCGGGACGGTCACCGTCAGCGCGAGGCCGCCGCCGTCGCGCTCGCGCGCTGAGATCTCGGCGTCGTGCGCACGGGCGATCGCCTCGGCGATCGAGAGGCCGAGGCCGACGCCCTGGTCGAAGCTGACCCGCTGCTCGGCACGGGCGAATGGCTCGAACAGCACCGGAATCTGCCCGGCGGCCACCTGCGGGCCGGTGTTCTCGACCTCGAGCACGCTGCTGCCGTCCTGGTGGCGCGTGCGGATCCAGATCGAGCCCCCGCGGTGGTTGTGGCGCACCGCGTTCTCGACGAGGTTCGCGACCATCCGTTCGAGCAGCACCCGGTCCCCGCGCGTCGGCGCCGGCTCGAGCGAGGCCTCGACTCGCAGCTCGCGCTGGGCGATCGTGGCCCGCACGGCATCGAGTGCATCCTCGGCGGCCGTAGCAAGGTCGAGTCGCTCGGCGGCGGCTGCGCCGAGCTCACTGGTCGCCAGCGTCAGCAGTGCCTCGATCGTCGCCTCGGCGCGCTGCACCGAGCGCCGCACGCGCTCGGCCATCTCCTCGAGTTGCTCCGGCGTTCGCTCCGGCTTGGCGAGCGTCACGTCAATCGCTGTGCGCATCGCCGTCAGCGGCGTGCGCAGCTCATGCGCGGCGTTTGCCACGAAGCGCTGCTGGCTGGTGAAGGTGGCGTCGAGCCGCTCGAGCATCACGTCGAAGGTGTCGCCGAGGGCCTTGAGCTCGTCCTCGGGACCGCTCAGCGCCAGGCGCTGACCGAGGCGCAGCTCGGACGCGCGCAGCGCGGCCTCGGTGATCGCGCGCACCGGCTGCAGCGCGCGCCCCGCGGCCAGCCAGCCGAGCACGACCGCGGCGACGATCACCAGTGCCCCGCCGGTCAGCGCACCGACCTTCACGACAGCGAGCGCGGTGCCGTTCTGCGTCGGCGTTATGAGTGAGAGCAGCTGCAGGCACTCACGCGCCAGCTTGGGGACGCCGGGCGGGGGCTTGCATTGGCGCAGCAGCGACAGCTGCGTCGAAGTCAGCCGCTGCAGGTCCGGCTGGCGTGCGGGCGCCAGCAGCGGATTCGCCAGCGTGTAGGCCAGCGCGAGCAGCCCCAGTCCAGCTGCCAGGAACAGCAGCGAGTAGAAGACGGCGAGCCGTGTGCGTAGTCGCCGCGGCCACGGGTGGCGGAGCGCCGCGAGCCTCGATCGGCCGGTCATCGCAGGCGATAGCCGGCGCCGACCACGGTCTCGATCAGCTCAGGCGCTCCGAGCTTGCGACGCAGGCGTGTGAGTGTCACGACGACGGTGCGTGTGAAGGGATCGGTGTTCTCGTCCCAGACGCGCTCGAGCAGCTGCTCGGCGCTGACAACGCCGCCGTCGGCCTCGAGCAGTACCTCGAGCACGCCGAGCTCCTTGCGCGTCAGCGAGAGCTCGCGGTCCGCACGGCTGGCCTGGCGGCGCGCCCGGTCGAGCTGCAGCTCGCCGCGACGCAGCACCGCCGGACCGGCCGGCGTGCGCCGCGACAGTGCCTGCACGCGTGCGACCAGCTCCTCGAACGCGAACGGCTTGGGCAGGTAGTCGTCGGCGCCGATGTTGAGGCCGTCGACGCGGTCGCGGATCGTCGCGGCCGCGGTCAGCATCAGGATCCGGGCACCCGATCCGCCGTCGCGCAGCGCGACGCACACGCGGTCGCCGTGCAGTGCCGGCAGGTCGCGGTCGAGCACGACGACGTCGTAGTCGTAGACGAGCCCCTTCTGCAGCGCGGCGACTCCGTCGTAGGCGAGGTCGGCAGCGATGCCGCGGTCACGCAGCCCGTCGGCGATGTCCTGGGCAAGCTCGACGTGATCCTCGGCAATCAGCACGCGCATCCGGACATCGTCCACCACCACCGGTCACAAAGCCATCACAGCGGGTGTTGCACTCGTGTGACCACCAGCCGGCTACCACCTGCTGCATGTTCAGATCAACTGCATTACTTCCGCGCGTCGCCGTGGGACTTGCCACCGCGACGCTGATCGCGGCCTGCGGGGGCTCGAGCTCGCCACGCGCGTCGGGCCCACGGTCAGGCGCAACGGTGTCGGTCAACGGCGTGCGCATGACCGTTGCCGCCGCGAATCGCGCGACGCTCAGATTCGCCGCCTGCATGCACTCGCATGGAGTCAGCGGTCTCCCCAATCCGGTCTCGTCGCCGGCCGCGTTCAAGCATTCGCTCAGCGCTACCACACCGGGCTTCACGCAGGCCATGGGCACATGCCAGCGTCTGCTTCCGGGGCAGCAGAACAACAACGACGATGGCGGCAGCCACTCGCGCAATCAGATCGCGGGCATGCTTGCGTTCGCGCGCTGCATCCGCGCTCACGGCTTCGCGCGCTTCCCCGATCCGACCAGCACCGGCGATCTCAACCACCAGATGCTGGCGCAGGCCGGAATCGATCTCCATCAACCGGCGGTGGTGCGCGCAGCCGACGCGTGCACGAGCGTCAGCCATGGTCAGATCACCCGGGCGATTGTGGCGCGATTCATCGCCGAGGCGTGAGCCTATGGAGTGCGTAATAAGAGAAAGTCAATTGAATTGGTGTAGTATGCTGGAGCAATGCGCGTGGATGCACACCAACACATCTGGACGGAGCCGCTGCTCGCGGCGCTTTGTGCCCGCAACGAGCTTCCGCTGGTTCGCTACGAGGACGGGCTGGCGATCCTGCACAGCGCCGGCGAGCAGCCCTACGCAATCGACCTCCGATCCGAATCGCCCGACGCGCGCGCCGCGTGCGTGCGTCGAGACGGGCTCGACAAGGCCGTGGTCGCGATCTCCAGTCCGATCGGGATCGAGGCATTGCCGCGGCCGGCCGCGCTCGAGCTGATCGATGCCCACCTGGCGGGCGTCGCGGCGCTCGGACCCGAGTTCGAGTTCTGGGGACCGCTCGCGATCGACGGCGCCGACCCCGACGACGTCGACCAGTTGGTTGCCCGCGGGGCGATCGGCATCTCGATCGCCGCGGGCGCGCTTTCCGGGTCCGAGCGCCTGGAACGGCTGCGGCACGTGCTCGGCCGCGTCAGCGCTCACGGCCTGCCGCTGTTCGTGCATCCCGGGCGTGCTCCCGGACAGTTGCCCGCCGCATCCGAGTTCGGCGAGCCGCTGTGGTGGCGTCCGCTGACCGACTACGTGGTCCAGATGCAGGCCGCGTGGCTGACATTCGCCGCCCTCGGGCGCCGCCAGCACCCCGACCTGCGGGTGCTGTTCGCGATGCTTGCCGGCGGCGCGCCGCTGCTCAGCGAGCGGCTGGTCGCCCGCGGTGGGCCGCCGGTCGACCTGCGCGACCCGAGCAGCTTCTATGAGACCTCGAGCTACGGTGCCGATGCGGTTGAGATGACCGCACGCATCACCGGCATCGACCAGCTCGTCTACGGCTCCGATCGGCCGGTGATCGATCCGCAGCCGACCGGCCGCGACCGGCAGCTGCAGGCCAACGCGGCAAACCTGCTCACGATGGTGCCCGCATGAGCCTCGGAACGGCAGAGCTCGAAGCCTTCGTGCAGAAGCTGGTGGCCGCGCCCGAGCGCTGGCAGGGACTGGTCGAGCACGACCCCGACAGACGGACCTACGGACTGATCTGGGACGACGAGGACGTCAATGCCTGGGTGCTCTGCTGGAGCAGCCGCGATCACGACACCGGCTTTCACGACCATGACGTCTCGGCGGCCGCGATCACCGTGATCCAGGGCCGCGTGCGCGAGGACCGGCTGCGCGCCGACGGCTCCGCGCGTGAGATCGTCTATCGCGCTGGGTCGAGCTTCACGGTGCCGGCCGACGCGATCCACCGGGTGCTGCACGCGGGCGATGGTCCCGCCGTGACGATCCATGCCTACTCACCCCCGCTGCGCAAGCAGGGTGCCTACTCGCTCGGTGAGGACGGCATTCTTCAGCGGCACGTGCAGAGCTGGGAGGACGAGCTCACCGCGGACGCGCCGCTGCTCAGCGGCGTGACTTGACGGCGCCGGGCTACTGCTGCGGCTACCCAGAGCCGGCCGGCGATGCGGTTCAGCTGTTGGGGGGGCGCCGATCACACAGGCTGACCGTTGGCAGTCAGGCTGACGTCGATGTTCCCGCGGGTCGCGTTCGAGTACGGACAGACCTCGTGCGCGCCGGCGACGATCGACTTCGCCTGCTCCGCGTCGGTCACCTGTGGCAGCGTCACGTCGAGCGCCACCGAGAGCTTGAAGCCGCCGCCCTGCGTGGCATGCAGGCTCACGCTCGAATCGATCGAGGCATCGCCGACCTCCGCGTGCTCGCGTCGGCCGACGACGCCGAGCGCGCCCTCGAAGCAGGCCGCGAATCCGACCGCGAACAACTGCTCGGGGTTGGTTCCGGCAGCGTCGCTGTTCGGATCGAGCTCGTTCGGCAGCCGCAACTGCACGTCGAGCTTGCCGTCGTCAGACCTGCCGTGTCCTTCAGCGCGACCGCCGGTGACGGTCGCGCGGGCTGTATAGAGCGCATTTGGCATGCACAGATCTTCTCAGGGTCGCGCCTCCGGCGATGATCGCCGCCGCCGCCGCGCACCATCGGGGCGCGATAATGACCACAGAACCTAGACATGGACGTAGAGATCTGGTCTGACATCAACTGCCCCTGGTGCTACATCGGCAAGCGCCGCATCGAGGCGGCAATGTCGAGCTTCGAGCACGCCGGTGCCGTCGACATCGTCTGGCGCAGCTTCGAGCTCGATCCGGCGGCCCCCGCGGAAACTCCCGGCAACGGCGCCGCGATGCTGGCCGAGAAGTACGGGGTGCCAATCGAGCGCGCGCGGGCGATGGAGCAGAACGTCAGCGAGACCGCGGCCGCGGACGGGCTCGATTACGACCTCGAGCACGCCCGCATCGGCTCGAGCTTCGACGCCCACCGGCTCGTGCATCTCGCCGCCCGCCACGGACTGCAGGATGCGATGAAGGAGCGGCTGTTCCGCGCCCGCTTCACCGAGGGCAGGCTCGTTTCCGACCTCGAGACCCTGGTGCAGCTGGCCTCCGAGGTCGGCCTCGACGGCGCCGAGGTGCGCGCGATGCTGGCCGGCGACGAGCTCGCCGAAGCGGTTCGCGAGGATGAGCGCACCGCGCAACAGCTGGGGATCGCCGGAGTGCCGATGTTCGTCGTCGATCGCGCCTTTGGAATGTCAGGAGCGCAGCCGGCCGAGCAGCTGCTGGCCCTGCTGGAACACGCGTGGGAGGCCGGCGATGGGGTTGATCAACCTCGAACCGACACTGCATGAGGGCGAGCAGGTCCTCTGGCGGCGCCCGGCAGCGCTCTCATTGAGCGACCACATGGTTCAGGGGTTGCTCTACCTGACCTCGGAGTCGGTGCTGTTCATGCCCAACCGTTTCAACCGCCGGCGTGACATCGTCTCCACACGGATTCCGCTGACGCAGGTCAGCGGCTCCGATACCGTCGCTCCGGTGCGGTCACTCGGGGCGAAGCGCAGCGGCGCGATGCGCCGGCGCCTGCGGCTGCACGCCGAACCGGAGCCGTTGCTGTTCGTCATCAACCACCCCGAGCGGGTGGCCGACGAGCTCACAGCAGTTCTACGTGGATCGCATGGGCGAGCCTGATCCCGAGGTTTCGCTCGGTCCGGTCGCGCAGGCGCACGAGGCAGGGACCGTCAAACGGCTGGCGCTCGATCAGCTCGAGCTCGTCACCGATGCCGATGCCCTGCTCGGTCAGGTAGCGCAGCATCTGCGGTTCGGCGTCGGAGACGCGCACCACCCGCGCGCGCTCGCCCGGCTTGAGCTCGGCGATCGTGGGCTGGGCGCGGTCATCGACCTCGAGCAGGCGGTTCGGGATCGGGTCGCCGTGCGGGTCGGCGACGGGATCGCCGAGCTTCGTGGCGATCAGCTCGATCAGCTCGTCTGAAGCGGCGTGCTCGAGCGCGTCCGCGAAACGGTGCACGTCCTCCCACGGGATCTCGAGACTGCGGGCCAGGAACAGTTCGAGCAGCCGGTGGCGGCGGATCACGGCCAACGCCAGCTTGCGGCCGGCGGGTGTCAGCCGCACTCCGCGGTAGGGCACGTGCTCGGCAAGCCCCGACGCATCCATGCGCTTGACCATCGTCGACACCGAGCCGGCGGTGAGCCCCAGCCGCTCCGCGATCTGGCTGGTGGAGGCCGTCTGGTCGGGGTCGAGCGTCAGCGCATAGATCGCCTTGACGTAATCCTCGACGGGAGCCGAGACGGCTTGCGGGGCGAGCGTGGGCTGCACATGACAAGTTTAACTCACGACCGACTCATAACAGTGATTTTGATGCTGTGAACTTTCCGTGGTAGGCTTATCAGCTATGGCGGCTGATGAGACAGGCGAGCTGACGTTGGGCCCGATCGGGGGTGTCAACGTGGGCTCTCCGCCTCGTCCCGCTGGACGAGGCGCTCCCAGCCCGCTGAGCCTGATCCTTGCGCGCGGCCGGGTACGCGCGGCGATTGCGATCCTCGGCCCCGCGTTTGTCGCCTCTGTCGCCTACGTCGATCCCGGCAACTTTGCGACCAACTTCCAGGCCGGAAGCGAACATGGCTACCTGCTCGTGTGGGTGATCGTGATGGCGAACCTGATGGCAATGCTGGTGCAGTACCTCACCTCGAAGCTGGGGCTCTCGACCGCCAGGAGCCTCCCGGAGATCTCGCGTGAGCAGTTCTCCAGGGGGACAAATGCGATGCTCTGGGCCCAGGCCGAGGTGATTGCGATGGCCACCGACCTCGCGGAGTTCACCGGTGCGGCCGTCGGCCTCAACCTGGTCTTTGGGATCCCGCTGTTTCTCGCCGGGCTCGTCACCGCCGCGGTGGCGTTTGTGATCCTCGGCCTCGAGCAGCGTGGCTACCGTCGCTTCGAGTTGGCGATCATCGCGCTGCTGCTGCTGGTGGCGCTGGGCTTCGTCGTCGACTTCTTCGCCGTCGGACGCGAGTCCTATGGGGGCATTGCCAGCGGGTTGCTGCCGCGCCTCGGCGGGGGCAACACGCTGAGCCTGGCGGTGGGCATCATCGGCGCGACGGTGATGCCGCATGTCGTCTACCTGCACTCGGCGCTGCAGAAGGACCGCATCCGTCCCGTGAATCGAGCGGAGCGCAGGAAGCTGCTCAGGTACAACAAGCTCGATTGCCTGATCGGACTGAGTCTGGCCGGAGTTGTCAATCTCGCGATGCTGTGCATCGCCGCGGCGCTGTTTCACCACCCGGGACTCACCAACGTCAGCGACCTTGGCCCGGTCCACGCGCATCTCGCGACGATGGTCAGTGGCCTTGCGGCGCTCGCCTTTGGTGTGGCGCTGATCGCGTCGGGCCTCTCGGCCTCGAGCGTCGGAACCTACTCGGGACAGATCGTGATGGCCGGCTTCATGAATTGGAAGATCCCGCTGGTGCTGCGGCGGACGCTGACCATGATCCCCTCGCTGGTTGTCCTCGCGCTCGCTGTCAACACCACCAACGCACTGGTCTACTCGCAGATCGTGCTGTCCTTCGGGATCCCGTTCGCGCTCGTGCCGTTGGTGCTGTTCACGCGCAAGCGCGAGGTCATGGGCGAGATGGTGAACCGCGGCTACACCACCGTTGCGATCTGGCTGGTTGCGGGGATCATCACTGTCCTCAACATCTATCTGCTGGTGAGTACCGTCGCCGGCCTCTGATGCCGGCTTCGCGCTGACGCCTGCACTGCGAAGCTCCAGAGCCGCCCGGTGGCGTAGGCGGAGGCGCTGAACGCGCCCACGAAGAAGCCGATGGGCCAATTGGTGTTGTAGGAGAGGGCGATTGCTGTCCATACCACCGCGACCGCGATCAGTACCGAAAGAGCGAGTGCCACGCCTGGCCTCACGGTGAGGGCGCGCGCGGCCGCTGGCGGCCCGATCATCAGGCTGAAGATCAGGGTCGTGCCGACGACGGGGACGGTCATCGTCGTGGCCAGCGCGACCAGCAACAGGAACGCGAGCTCGATCCGGAAGGGGTCTACGCCACTCGAGTTCTCGGGCAGTACCGACGCCAGCAGCAGCGGCCGCCACAACGCAGCGAGCACGAGCAGTGACACGGCGGCGAGGCCGACGGTCGGCCACACCTCGTTGTTGCTGATGCCGAGCACCTCGCCGAACAGCAGCGACGTCAGCTCAGGTTCGTACTCGACGCTGAAGCTGAGGAACAGCGCACCGAGCCCGAGCATGAATACGAGCGTCAATGCCGTCGCGACATCGTGGCGTCCGCGCCGTCCGAGCATGGCGATACCGAGAGCACCGCCGAGCGAGAAGACGCCGAGCCCGAGCAGCGTCGAGACGCCGACCAGACTGGCGCCGGCCGCGCCCGCGAACGATCCGTTTGGGATCGCATGCGCGACGAACGCGGACCCGCGCATCACGATGAAGAAGCCGACCGCACCGCCGACGATCGCCACCAGCGTGGCGACGATCCAGGCGTGGACCATGAATCCGCTGAACATTTAGTGGTTCCCCCGCTAGCTGCGCCTCGCGCGGGCCGCGTTGGGGCGGCGGACGCCGGCAAGCAGGTAGACGAGCATGATCAGCGTGACCACGAAGAAGCTGACCGGCCAGCCGTGATGCGGCCAGTAGTAGCTATCCCAGGCGAGCAGCAGACCGAGCCAGACGCAGCCGAGACCGATGCCCGCGGCCGCGAGTGCGGCGTGCGCTGGTCGGCTGGTCAGGCGCAGCGCCGTCGCCGCCGGACCCACGATCAACGCGGTCGAGAGGATCGCGCCGATCGTGAGGTCCGCCAGCGCGACCGCGACGGCCAGTGCGATCAGGTAGGCGGCGCCGATGAGGCGTACGGGAATGCCGCGGGCGGCCGCCAGCTCGGGGCTGACGCTGACGAGCAGCAGCGGTCGGTACAGCGCCACCAGAATCGCCGCGGTGATCCCGCCGAGTGCCAGCACGATCGGCAGATATGACGACGAGATCTCCGCCAGCGAGCCGAACAGGATCACGATCGGCGCGCCCGTCGTGCTGGTGGTCGTGGTGCCGAGATACAAGAACAGCGCGGTGAGCCCGAAGCCAAAGCCGAGCACGATCCCGGTGGCGAGGTCACGGCCCCGGGCGCGCTGGATCCCGATCAGCTCCATCACGCCGGCAGCCGCCACCGTGATTGCCAGGAAGCCCCAGATCGCCGGGACGGGTACGAGGTAGGCGCTGGAGCCGCCGGCGGAGCCGATGTCACCCAGGGCCTCGCCGGCAAACGACTGGCCGCGGATCACCGTGAACGCGCCGACTCCGGCGGCCACGATCGCAACGAGGCCGCCGATCGCAGCCGGCGTGAGCTCGCTCGAGAAGAATCCCGGCTCAAAGATCGCGTGCAGAACGCTGCTCATCGCCGCCTCAGAAGACGTCGATGTGGTTGTGATGGTGCGGGTGCGACGGCTCCGCCTCTTCGCTCGGCCCCGCCACCACCACGACGCGGCCGTGCACGCGCAGCACCTCGACCGGATGGCCGTAGAGGCGAGTGAGCACGTCGGAGCGCACCACCTCGTCGGCCGTGCCGCAGGCGGCGTGGCCGTTCGCCAGGTAGACGACGCGATCCATAACCGGCAGCAGCGCGTTCATCTCGTGCGCCGAGATCAGCACCGCTATCCGCTGCTCGCGCGCTATCCGCGCCAGCAGCTCGACGACCTCACGCGCGCTGCGCAGGTCGAGGTTGGCCAGCGGCTCGTCGAGCAACAGCAGCTTCGGGCGGCTGATGAGCGCATGCGCGATCAGGATGCGCTGCTGCTCGCCGCCGGAGAGCCGGCCGACGCGGGCGTCGGCGAATGCGCTCGCGTCGACGGCGTCGAGCATCTCCTGCACGAGCGCGCGGCGCGCCCGGCTCGGCCAAGCGAGGCCGAGCCGCTCGCCGTCGATCCCGAGCGCGACCAGATCCCGCCCGCGCAGCGGCATGTCGGGGTCGAGCACGAACTTCTGCGGCACGTAGCCGACGCTGCGCTCGCGGCCTGCCGACGCCACCCTGACGCTGCCGCCGGTCGGGTTCTGCAGCCCGAGGATCACGCGCAGCAGCGTCGTCTTGCCGGCGCCGTTAGAGCCGATCAGCCCGGTCAGCTCGCCGGGTGCCAGGGAGAAGCCGACGTCATCGAGGATCGTGCGCCCGCCGAGCTCGACCGTGATGCTGGAGACCTCCAGAGCGCGCAGGCTGGAGGTCTCTGTGGCCTGGTGGCCGTCCCCTGGCAAGGCGTCGACCACTAGAGCCTGGTCGTCGACTTGCCGGACGTCACGGCGCTGTTGAGCGCATTGATCTCGGCGAGCATCCATGACTGGTAGCTGTATCCAAGCGGCATCGTCTCGTACACGCCGACGACCGGCACGTGGTACCTGGCAGCCAGCTTCAGGAACGACTCCGTCAGCGAGTCGGTGACCTGTTGGTTGTAGAGGAACACCTTGACCTTGTGGCTCTTGAAGAGGTTGTTCTGGAGATCGATGTCCTGCGGTGCCGGGTCGACACCGTTCATGATGTCGGCCTGGAGGTTCCAGGGAGTCACGTTGTCGGTGCCGGCGGCCTGCAGCATGTAGTCGCCGACGGGCTCGGTGGTTGCCACCCGAGTGGCCGGATGCTTGCTCTTGAACGACTTGATCGCGTTCAGCCACGGCTTCAACGAGGCGTCGAACTTCTCGGCGTTGGCGGTGAAATAGTGCTTGTGCGACGGCTCCAGCGCCGTGAGATCCTTGACGAGCATCGTGGCGACCGCCGGCATCGTCCGTGGGTCATACCAAAGGTGTGGGTTCTTGGTCGAGTCGGGCAACCCCAGCAGCTTCTGTACGTCGATCACCTTGCGCGACGAGCTCGACGAGGCCGACTCGATCTTGTTCATGAACGTGTCGTAGCCGACGCCGTTCTGCACGACCAGCTTGGCGGCGCTGACCGTCTGCGCGACGCTCGCGCTGGCCTCAAAAGTATGAGGGTCGGTGTTGGGGTTGCTCATGAGCGCGCTCACCGATACGTACTTCCCGCCGATCTGCGAGATCACGTTGGCGTATTGATTCTCGGCGCCGACGGCCTTGATGAGTGCCGTGGAGGAGTGGGGAGTAGCTGCGAGAGCGTTGCCGCAGCCGGCGATCGCCGTCCCAGAGGCGACAACCAAGAGTGTGAGTTTGGTCTTGCTGTACATGGCATTGGACACTAACGATAATGATTCTGATTCTCATTATCATTTTCTCGTTGATAAGGGGTATGCTTTGTTTTTCGCGATGTCGATCGATCAACCCGAAATCAAGCAAGGCACTCGCCGGACCAACGCCGCCGGCGAGGAGGAGATCTTCCTGCTCAGCAGCTGGGTGAGTAAGGAGCTCGGCGAGCAGTACCTGGCGCGCGAGGATTACGAACGCCGGGTTCGCGGCCCGCATGGACCCCAGAAGCGGGCGAAGATCGTGGCCGCCGGCGCACTCGGTCCCGAGGCCGAGCTCGATCGTGACCAGCAGGCCTGGGCGGACCGCGCGCGCGGTCAGATCCATCGCGCCGGCCACCGCCGTGGCGGCGCCCGCGACGTGCTGATCGAGATGTTCGCGCGCGAGCAGTGCGCACTTACCGTTCAGGAGATCGACAAGCGCCTC
>DATASU010000220.1:0-37071 GCA_036269095.1 Solirubrobacteraceae bacterium | reverse complement strand
TGCCGCCAACGCTGGCGGTCGTCGCGCTGACCTCGACGCACTGCGCGCCCGCGGATGCGAACTGCTGAGCGACCGAGCTGTAGTCCGACTGGACCGTGGCGTTGGCCTGCACCGAAACCACCTGGATGCCGTACTTGCTGGCGGTGGCCTTCAGCACGGCGGCAAGACCGGCGCCGTATGCCTGCGTATCGTCGAAGATCGCGAGCTTCTTGCACCCGGCACCCTTGAGGGCGTCGAGGTCTGCAGCACCCTGGATCGTGTCAAGCGGCACGATGCGGGTGTAGGTGCGCTTGCCGGTCGGGAAGTAGGTCCCCGGCTCGCCCTTGGCGGTGACGCCCTTGAGCGACGCGGTCAGGCCAACGTAGGTGTTGGCCGGGCTGTCCTGCGCGATGCCGGCCTTGTTCAGGATCGGCATCGAGACCTCGGAGGCACCCGAGTTGAACTCGCCCATGTAGTAGACGGCGTTCGAATCGGTGGCCGCCTTGCGGGCGTCTGCCGTGGTCTGCGCGGGCGTCCACTGACCGGCCGACGCGGTGGCGTCGTCCAGCGGCGTGTACTTGATCGTGTAGCTGCCTGCCTTGTAGCCGGCCTGCTTGAGTGCGAGCTTGATGCCGTTCTGTGCCGGAATCGTCTGCGCGGAAGACGAGCCGACCGTCGGCAGGCTCGAGTAGAAGTCGACGGTGGAGCCGCCCGCTGCCTTGGCCACCTTGGCCGACGAGCTGGCGACGGTGCCGACAGAGCCGGCAACGACGACTGCGGCCGCTACCGCCATCCGGACGGTTCCGGCCTTGCTAATGCGACGCATACATCCCCTCTTTATGTAGTTACGACTTGCCCTGCGTTCAGGAGTCCCGAACGCCGAGATTAAGGCCCAGCCTACTCAGTGGCTTTGGCCCTGTGTATATGCTTCCAGCGCCTTACGGCGCCCCTAACGCAACAGAAACCCAGGCTCCCTCGGGCTTGAGCTTCTTGATCTTTGCGCAATATGTCTCATCCGTCGGACGAGAGCAAGTCCGTCGCGCTATCAATCGTCACAGTCCGCTTGTACTGCGGCCTGCCGCGCCTGAAAACATCGATGCCGTAGGCGTTGGATCCGACGTTGCCGCTGGTGTCGAATGAGAAGGCGCTCACCTGCCCGCGCGTGTTGTCGACCTCGATCGGCGCGAAGTCCTCGACCATGCCGCTGAGCACCTGCTGGCGTGCGTCATCCCCGCTCGGTATGTCCTTCAGCGCCCGCAGCAGCATCACGGTCGCGACGTAGCCATAGAGGTTGTAGGCGGTGGGCTCGCGATGGTCGCTGCGGCGGAACAGCGCGACGAACTTCGCGTAGCCGTCGTAGTCCTTCACGGGCCGCGCCGGCGTCGTGCAATAGAGCACGGCCGCGACGTTCTTGCGGTCGACGCTGGGAATTCCCCGCAGCCAGTCCGGGGTGCAGAAGCCCGTGGTGCCGACGATCGTAAACGCGGAGCCCAGCTGGGCACGCAGCTCCAGGGTGAGCTGCTCCGCCGACCTCGTGACGTGGCCGACCAGGATCGCACAGTGGATGCCGGTGGGCGCAACCACGTGGGCGGCGTAGTTTTCGTAGGGGAACTTGGCGGGCAGCGCGTGTGGCGTGACGTAGGTCATCTTGTACTTGAGCGTCGCCGTCGCGATCACGGCAGCGAGCAACGACTTCGACTCCAGATCGGAACCGAACTCCCACGCCGAGAGCTTCTGGCAGTGCGCCTGCTGCAGGACCTTGAGCGCGGCGCTCGCCTGCACCAGATCGTTGGGGATCATCCGCAGCAGCGTGCGTTTGTCTGTACTCGTTCCCTGGGGGTAGTACTTGCCGGGCTCGTCGGCGCCGGTGATCGGCATGGTCTTGTAGGGCTTGACCGAGTTCGTCAGGCCCGTGTAGCCGCTCCCGGGCGTGATCTGGACGATCCCGGCCTGGTTGAGGATCGGCAGCGACAGCGCGGTCGCGCCCGAGTTGAGGTCGCCGATGTAGGCGACCGTGTTCGCGTCACTCGCGGCCCGATGGGCGTTGCCGACCACCGCGGTCGCGCTCCAGTTGCCGGTGCAGTGCCGGCTCGCTTCATGCCCGCTGCTGCTGATCTTGTCTCTGCTGGTCGGCCCGTGGGACCGGTGCCGCGGCCGTGCCGAATCGCACAGCTGCGTGTAGTCGACTTTGAACCTCCGGGGCGTGCTGTGAGGCTGGCGCAGCGCGAGCCGGATGCCGGTCTCGATCTGATGCGACCTAGCGGCATCCGCGCCGCTGTCCGGAAGGCTCGAGTAGATGTCGACCGTCGTGGTCTTGGGCGACCGCGCCGAGCCGGGTGTGGTCCCGGTCGTCGTACTCGACAGCTTCTGATTCGAGCCGCAGGCCGCGATCGCCACCACGCAAAGCGCGGCAGGCGCAACCCTCCGGATCAGCAGAGTCCCCAGTCGCAGCATCAGCCTCTCACCATGGAGGCTAGAGGCTCTGCGCTCAGCCCTGCGGCGCAGCCGCGAACGGCACGAGCTTGCCGGCGCGCATCCGCGCGAACACAAACGCATCGAGGCTCGTGTTGCCGGAGCTGTCGATCGAGTAGCTGCCGAGCACCGACGGGACCTTGCTCTGCTTGAGGAAGGCGGTCACGACATCGGCCCGGTTGTCGGCGTTCGCACCCTCGTGGGCGAGCACTCGCAGCAGCGCGGCCATCGCCTCATAGCCGAAGATCGCGACGGTGTTGGGCGTGTGCCCGTAGCGGGTCTTGAAGGCCGCAACAAACGCCTTGCCCTCGGCCGGCAGATCCTTGGGCAGGTAGCCCGGGATCGAGACGTAGAGGTTGTGGACCGCGCTCGAGAGCGCCGATGTGAAGGCGCTGCTGTTGAGCGACGCGGGCCCAAACAGCTTCGCGGTCGGCGCCGTCGTCGCGATCTGGTTGAAGAACTTGGCGGCGGCGGACGGCGACTCGCCGCCGTAGAAGTAGCCGTTGACCTCCTCACCGACGGACGGCTCGATCTTCAGGCCCGCGGCCTCGGCGTCGCCGCGCACCACGTCGGCGAGCGCACGGCCGTAATCGCTGCCGTCGTTGGCGACGTAGAGCCTTGTGACGCCCAGCGACTTCATCTCCGCCACCTGCGCCTTGGCCTCTTCCGCCCCGCTCGGCACGACCCGCGCGAAGGTGCGCGCGTAGCTCGACCACTGCTCGAAGTAGCTCTTGACCCCGCCGGAGACCGCGGGCGTCGCCTGGCTGAGCTCGAGCGCCCCGTCGGTCGGGCTGACCTGCAGCACGTCCTGGGCGTTGGTGATGCCGGTCGTCTGGTCCGACGCTCCCGGGGCGATCTCACCCAGGTAGGCGATCGTCTTCGAGTCGATGATCGCCGCGCGAGCGTTGTCCGAGAGCGTCTTGTACGACACGGGCTCGAGCGCGAGCTTGTAGCGGGTGACCGATTTGGAGTGCGCGCTGAACGCCATCTGCTCGGCGTGCACGACGTCCTGGGCGACCGGGTCGCTGCGCAGATCGCTGGGCTCGCTGAGGTAGATCCGCAGCGTGTTGCCGGAGACCGTCAGCGTGCTCGACGAGGAGCTCGACTTCGAGGCGGCGCTACAGCCGGCGACGGCCAGGGCGGCCAGGCAGGCGACGCCCGAGCCGGCGAGCGCCCGGGAAGGACGGAGCACTACTGGTCTTTCCGGCTCAGCTGGATCGCGACGTTGCGGATCGCCGTCACGATCAGGACCAGCACGATCCCGATCAGCAGCGCGTCGAACCCCGACACGTTGAGCGCCCAGAGGACGATCCAGACGACCAGGCCGAAGGTTCCGGTGATTACGATTGCCATCGGCGGCAATCCTAACCGAGGGCCTCGGCAAATGCCCTGACGAGCACCCGCACCTCGTCAGCGGGCGCGTCGGCCTCGCCTGCGGCACGCACCAGCCGGCTGCCGATGATCACGCCGTCGGCGCCGGCATCGGCGGCGGCGGCGGCCTGCCCCGGCGTGCCGATGCCGAAACCGACCGCCACCGGCACGTCGGTGTGAGCCCGGGCGCGGGCAAGGATCCCCGGCAGGCCACCGTCGTTGGTGGCGCGCTCGCCGGTGGTCCCGGTCACGGACACGGTGTAGAGGAATCCGCGCGCACGCTCCCCGATCTGCGCGAGCCGCTCGTCGGGCGTCGTCGGCGCCACCAGCGGCACCAGCGCCAGGCCGCGCGCGTCGAGCGCGTCGAGCGTCGCCGGTGCCTCCTCGAGCGGCAGATCGGGCACGATCAGACCGCTCGCGCCGACCGCCAGCAGCGTGTCGGCGAAACGCTCGAGCCCGCGCGCCAGGATGATGTTGGCGTAGCACATGACGACGACCGGCACGCGCCCGGCGACCTCGCGCACGACGCTGATCGCGTCGTCGACTCGCACCCCGGTGTGGAGCGCCGCGACGCCTGCCGCGTGGATCACGGGACCGTCGGCGAGCGGGTCGGAGAACGGAATCCCGAGCTCGATCAGGTCGGCGCCACCATCGACGTAGGCGCGCGCGATCTCGCGCGAGCGCTCGAGGTCGGGGTAGCCGGCCATCAGGTAGGGCATCAGGGCCGCGCGACGCCCCTCGGCGCGCGCTGACTCGAACGCCTCGGCGATGCGCTCGCAGCCCGAGACGGCGACGCTCACGACGCCTCGCCCCCGCCCGCACCGCGCACGACGCCGTCGTGCTCAGACTGGTGCCCAAGCTTGCGCAGCGCCTCGGCCAGGTCCTTGTCGCCGCGACCCGACAGGCACAGCAGATCGAGCTCGCTGTCGCGGTTGGCGAGCGTCCAGGCAAGCGCGTGCGAGCTCTCGAGCGCGGGGATTATCCCCTCGAGCCGCGCGACCTTGGCGAACGCGTCGAGCGCCTGCTGGTCGGTGATCGCCGTGTAGGTGGCGCGACCCTGGTCGCGCAGCCAGGCGTGCTCAGGCCCGCTGCCGGGGTAGTCGAGACCGGCCGAGATCGAGTGCGCCTCGAGGATCTGGCCGTCCTCGTCCTGCATGATCGCCGAGTAGGAGCCATGCAGGACGCCGGCAGGGCCGCCGACCGTCAGCGGCGCGCCATGGCGACCGGTCTCGATCCCCTCGCCGGCGGGCTCGACGCCGAACAGCTTGACCTCGGGGTCGTCGATGAACGGCGTGAAGATGCCGATCGCGTTGGAGCCGCCGCCGACGCACGCGATCACGCGCTCGGGCAGGCGCCCGGTCTGCTCGAGGATCTGGGCGCGCGCCTCGTCGCCGATGATCCGCTGCAGGTCGCGCACGATCGCCGGATACGGCGCCGGCCCGGCGGCCGTGCCGAGGATGTAGTGCGTGTCACCGACGTTCGTGACCCAGTCGCGGATCGCGGCCGAGACCGCCTCCTTCAGCGTCCGCGCGCCGGCCTCGACGGCCACCACGCGCGCGCCGAGCAGCTCCATCCGCTGCACGTTGGGCATCTGCCGGCGGATGTCCTCGGTGCCCATGTAGACGATGCACTCGAGGTTCAGCAGCGCGCAGGCGGTGGCGGTGGCGACGCCGTGCTGGCCGGCGCCGGTCTCGGCGATGATCCGCGTCTTGCCCATGCGCTTGGCCAGCAGCGCCTGGCCGAGGCCGTTGTTGATCTTGTGCGCGCCGGTGTGGTTGAGGTCCTCGCGCTTGAGATACACGGGGTGCCCGACCTCGGCGCTGATGCGCTCGGCGAGGTACAGCGGCGACGGCCGCCCGACGTAGTTGTGCAGCAGCTCGGCGAAGCGGTCGCGGAACCCGGGGTCGCCCCAGGCGTCGGTCCAGGCCTGCTCGAGCTCGGTCAGCGCCGGCATCAGCGTCTCGGGTACGTACTGGCCGCCGTAGGGTCCGAAGCGATGTTCGACGCTGGCGCTCATGCGGCGTGCGCCTCATCGCCGGGTCCCAAATGCGAATGCGACTCATTATCGTTTTCCTCGGAGGAGGAGGATGGCCCGATTTCGGCGGTTCCGGCCACGGCCTCCGCGAACGCGCGCATCAGCTCGGCGTCCTTGTGGCCCGGCGCCGACTCGATGCCGCTGGCGACATCGACGGCGAACGGCCTGACGATCCCGATCGCCGCGGCGACGTTGTCGGGCGTGAGCCCACCGCTGAGGATCAGCGGCACGCGCTGGCCCCTGCCCTTGGGCGGCGCGATCCGACGGTGCTCGGCGGCGAGCGCCCAGTTGAACGTCTCCCCCGTTCCGCCGGGGACGCCGGGCTTGAAGCTGTCGAGCAGGTGGAAATCGGTGTGGTAGGCCGCCAGCGCCTGGATGTCGGCGCCACTGTGCACGCGCGCGGCCTTGATCACCTTGCAGCCGGTGCGACGCGCCGCCTCGTTGCAGAACTGAGGACCCTCCTGGCCATGCAGCTGCAGGATCGTCAGTCCGACCGCGTCGGCCGTCGCGGTGACCTCGTCGAGCGTCGCGTTGACGAACACCCCGACGATCTCGGCCCGGCGCTTGAGCATCGCGGCGAGGCCCGCGGCGCGGTCCAGCGGGACCGCGCGCGAGGAACCAGGCCACATGTTGAGCCCGACCGCCCACGCGTCGAGTGAGACCGCCAGCTCGGCGTCCTGCTCGCGGGTGATCCCGCAGAACTTGATCTTCGGTGCCTTCACCCCGTCGATCCTAGGAGGTCGCGGGTCGCGGTCTCGATGTCGGGGGCGCGCATCAGCGCCTCGCCGACGAGCACCGCGTCGACGCCGGCCTGCTGCAGCCGCGCAAGCTGCGCGTGCTCGCGGAAGCCGGATTCGGCGACGACCAACGCGCCGTCGCGGACGTCGGGCAGCAGCTCGTAGGTGCGCTCGACATCGACCTTCAGCGTCGTCAGGTCGCGGTTGTTGATGCCGACGATCTCGGCCCCGATCTCATGGGCGGCGTCGAGCTCGAGCCCGTCGTGGACCTCGACCAGCGTCGCCAGGCCGAGCTGCGTGGCCAGCGAATGCAGGCGGATCAGCGTGCCCGTGTCGAGCGCCGCGACGATCAGCAGGATCGCGTCAGCACCACCGGCGAGCGCCTCGTACACCTGGTACTCCTCGACGATGAAGTCCTTGCGCAGGATCGGCAGGCCGCTCGCGGTCCGCGCGGCGGCGAGGTCGGCGAGCGCACCGCCGAACCGACTCTCCTCGGTCAGCACCGACAGCGCGTGGGCTCCTGCACGCTCGTAGGCGCTGACGACGTCGGCGAGCTCGAGGTCGGCGCGGATCACCCCGGCCGAGGGCGAGCTGCGCTTGTGCTCGGCGATCACCGACAGCCCGGGGGCAGCCAGCGCCGCGCGGAAATCACGCGCCTGGTCTTCGCCGGCTCGCCGCTGCTCGCCGGCTTCAATCAGCGCGCTCAGTGGCACGCTCGTGGCACGCCGCGCGACCGCCGCACGGGTGTCCTCGACGATCTCGATCAGCACGTTCATGTGCTCGACTCCTGCGGCGCGAGCTCCTGCGTGCGCCTGACGAAGGCCTCGACCTTGGCCGCGGCGGCACCGCTGTCAATCGCCTGCTGCGCGAGCTTGACGCCCTCGGGGAAGGTCTCGGCGCGCCCGGCGGCGTAGATCGCGGCACCGGCGTTGAGCACCGCGAGGTCGCGCGCGGCGCCACTCTCACCGGCGAAGATCGCACGCGCGATGCGCGCGTTCTCCCGAGGATCGCCGCCCGGCACCGCGTCGGCCGGGTGCCGCGTGAGCCCGAGGTCCTCGGGGATCACCGTGTACTCCTCGATCTCGCTCTCGCGCACCTCGATCACGCGCGTCGCCGCGGAGATGCTGAGCTCGTCGAGGCTGTCCTCGCTCGAGACCAGCAGCGCGTGGTCGGTGCCGAGCAGCGCCAGCGCGCCCGCGAGCTTCGGCAGCTTCGCCATGTCGGATACGCCCAGCAGCTGACGGCGGGCGCCGGCGGGGTTGGTCAGCGGGCCGAGGAAGTTGAAGGTGGTGCGGACCTTGAGCTCCTTGCGCACCCTGACGACGCGGCCGGTCGCCGGGTGGTGGTAGGGCGCGAACATGAAGCCGAAGCCGATCTCCTCGATGCAGCGCGCGACCGCGGCCGAGTCGAGGTCGATGCGTGCGCCGAGCGCCTCGAGCATGTCGGCCGAGCCCGACAGGCCGGTCGAGGAGCGGCTGCCGTGCTTGGCCACGCAGCAGCCCGCGCCCGCGGCGATCAGCGCCGCTGTCGTCGAGACGTTGAAGGTCGTGCGGCCGCCGCCGGTGCCGGCAGTGTCGAGCAGGTCCATGCCGGCCGTCGGCACGAACGCGGCAAACGCTCGCATCGTGCGCGCGAGCCCGGCGAGCTCGTCGATCGTCTCGCCCTTGACGCGCAGGGCGATCAGGAAACCGGCGATCTCGATGTCGGTTGCCTCTCCGGCCATGATCTCGGCGAGCGCCTCGGCGGCGTCGGTCTCGCTCAGGTCCTGGCCGTCGGCGAGATGATCGATCGCGCGTGTCAGCAGCTCGCTCATCGCGTGCCCTCGACGAAGCTGCGCAGCATCTCCCTGCCGTGCTCGGTGAGCACCGACTCGGGGTGGAACTGCACGCCCTCGGCCGGCAGCTCGCGGTGGCGCACGGCCATCACCACGCCGTCACCGGTGGCCGAGACCTCGAGCACCTCGGGGAGCTCGTTGTCCGATGCGATCAGCGAGTGGTAGCGGCCGACCTCGAGGTCCTGCGGGAGGCCGCTGAAGATCGTCCTGCCGTCGTGCTCGATGCGCGAGGTCTTGCCGTGGATCGGCTGGTGGCGGACGACCGTCCCGCCCCAGGCCTGCACCAGCGCCTGGTGGCCGAGGCACACGCCGAGCGTCGGGATCTTCGCCTGCGGAAACCTGCGCACGGCTTCGAGGCTGATCCCGGCCTCGTTGGGGGTGCACGGGCCGGGCGAGATGATCACGCGGTCATAGCCCCGCACCAGCAGGTCCGCGACGCTCGAGTGATCGTTGCGCACGACCTCGATGTCGTGCGGCGGTGTCTCGAGCTCACCCAGGTACTGGACCAGGTTGTAGGTGAAGCTGTCGTAGTTGTCGATGACGAGTATCCGCATCGCTACAGGCCCGACGTGCGGTAGTGATGAACCCGGAGGAAGTGCGTGAGCTTTATGAGGTAGTCACGGGTGAGGTGTGCCTTCGGGGCCTGGTCGACGAGCGCGACGCTGAGCCCGTTGCCCTCGTTGAGGCTCTCGAGGTCGGCGACCTCGGCCGCGAACGCCCCGAGCCCCTGCTTCGGGTCGTGGTTGAAGACCGCCGCCCAGTGCGCCGCGTCGCGGCTTATCAGCTTCGGGTAGTGCTCGGTCACGTTGACGAAGCGCTCGTCCTCGAACTCGAAGATCTGCAGCGGCAGCGCCGAGGCCGCGCAGACCGTGAACTCACAGTAGAAGCTCTTGTCGGCGCTGACGAACTCAGGCCGCCCAGCGGGGCCGATGTTCTCGAGCTTGAAGCCGGCCTCGCCGAAGTTGTGCTGGTCGAGCACGTATGAGCCGACCGCGGCGGAGTGGACGTAGACGTCGGCGATCGTGCAACAGTCGGCGCCGCCGCTGAAGAGATTGAGAACAACGTCCTCGCCGTCGTCGCCGTAGAGGCTCGTGACCGCGACCGGCTGCTTGGTGCCCGGGCCACAGACGCTGACGCAGCCCTGCCTTGGAACCGCCTGGTCGTAGACGCTCCTGCCGTTCTCGACGATCGACAGGCGCTCATCCTTGGTGGTGATGCCGGGGCCGCCGCTGTAGCTGAGCGTCGCCCTGATCCCACCCGCGGAGGCGGTCGAGCTGTGCGCCTGCGCGGCCGCGGGCAGCAGCAGTGTCAGGCCGATGAGTGCCGTCAGGATCGCGCGTCGCAAACTGACGCTCACGGTACTGAACGGGTGGCCGTCAAGCCCAGCCGGGCTGGCTGACGGCCAGCTCGATCGCGGCGCGCAGCGCCAGCGACTTGTTGACCGATTCCTCGTACTCGTTGGCCGGTTTGGCGTCGGCGACGGTGCCGCCGCCGGCCTGCACGTAGACGGTGCCGTCCTTGATCACGGCGGTGCGGATGTGGATGCAGGTGTCGAGGTCGCCGCCGTAGCTGGCATAGCCGATCGCGCCGCCGTAGCCGCAGCGCTTGACCGGCTCGAGCTCGTCGATGATCTGCATCGCCCGGACCTTCGGCGCGCCCGAGAGCGTGCCGGCGGGCAGCACCGCCCGCAGCGCGTCGAGCGCGCCGACCTCGGGCCGCAGCGTGCCGCTGACGTTGGACACGATGTGCATCACGTGGCTGTAGTTCTCGACGATCATGAAGTCGTCGACCCGTACCGAGCCGTACTCGCACACACGGCCGAGGTCGTTTCGACCGAGGTCGACGAGCATTACGTGCTCGGCTCGTTCCTTCTCATCGGCCAGCAGCTCACGCGCGTACTCGGCGTCCTGCTGGGGCGTGGCGCCGCGCGGGCGCGTACCGGCGATCGGCGTGGTCGAGACGCGGCGCCCGGCGACGGTGACCAGCGGCTCGGGACTGGCGCCGGCGAGCTCGAAGTCACCGAAGTCGAGGTAGTACATGTACGGCGACGGGTTCACTGCCCGCAGCCCACGGTAGATCGAGAAGCCGCTGACGGGCGTCTTCGCCGACCAGCGCTGCGAGGGCACGACCTGGAACGCGTCGCCGGCGTAGATGTAGTCGACGATCTTCGCGACGTTGGCCTCGAAGTGCTCGCGCGTCATGTTCGAGACGAACTCGGGAGCGGCCCGGAACGCGATCTCGTTGCTGAGCACGGGCCGCGGCAGCGGGCCCGCGAGGATCTCACGGATCGCCTCGACCTTCACACGCGCGCTGTCCGCGTCGTCGTCGGGATGCGCGACGACGGTGATCGAGCGCTTGAGATGGTCGAACGCGACCAGCGTGTCGGTCAGGATCAGTGCCAGGTCGGGAAGTCCGAGCTCGTCGGGGTTGGGCTCGCCGAGATCCTCGACCGTGCGCACGAGGTCGTAGGCGAACATCCCCACGGCGCCGCCGCCGAACGGCAGCTCGATGCCCTCGGGCTGCCGCGTGCTGACGGGGTCGAGCTCGCGCTGCAGCAGCTCGTAGGGGTCGCCGGGATCGCCCAGCGACCAGCGCAGCACCTTACGCGGGCGGTAGCCGATGAAGCTGAAGCGCCCGACGCGACCCTGCTCCGCGGACTCGAGCAGGAAGGCCGGTTCGCCGGGCGCGGCCGCGCGCAGCTTCAGGAACGCGGAGACCGGTGTCTCGGTGTCCTCGATCCAGGTCTCGGTCACCGGCGCAACGACGGTGCGCGCAGCGGTGCTCATCGGCTCAGCGCCGGCGCTCGTCGAGCACCCGGCCGGCATCGGCCAGCGTCAGCGAGCGGCTCGCGAGCAACACCGTCAGGTGGTAGAGCACGTCGGCCGCCTCGTTGGCGACGCGCTCGTCGGTCTCCTCGCGCGCGGCGCGCGCGACCTCCTCGGCCTCCTCCTGGACCTTCTCGCCGATGTGGTCGGGGTCGGCGAGCAGCTCCGCCGTGTATGAGCCGTCGGGCGCCGCGGATTTGCGCGCCGCGACCGTGCGTTCGAGGTCGGGCAGCACCTCGAACGGCGCCTGCGGGGCGAGCTCCCCGCGGTAGAAGCACGTGCGCTCTCCGGTGTGGCAGGCGGGACCGGCGGGTTCGACCAGCGCGAGCAGCGCATCGGCGTCGCAGTCGTAGCGCAGGCTCTTGAGCTGCTGCACGTTCCCGGAGCTGGCGCCCTTGTGCCACAGCTCCTGTCGCGAGCGGCTGAAGAAGTGCATCTCCCCCGTCGTGTTGGTCAGCCCCAGCGCATCCGCGTTCATGTAGGCGAGCGTCAGCACCTCACCGCTCGTCCAATCCTGGACGATGCACGCGACCAGCCCGTCGGCGTCGAATTTGACCTCTGAGGCCTCCACGGCTCAGAGTCTATGAGTAGCGCCGCTCGCGCGGACCGCCGGTCAGCTGAGTGCTTCGGCGAGCACGCGGTTACGGCCCTGGCGCTTGGCGTTGTAGAGCTGCGTATCGGCGCGGCTGAGCAGCACCGACGCCTCACCACCACCGGCCCGCTGGGTCGCGAGTCCGACGCTGACGGTCACGCGCAGGCTCGGCGCGATCTCATCCCAGGCGCTGTTCTCGACCTCGGCGCGCACGCGCTCGCAGCGCTCGAGCGCGTCGTCGGCGTCGATCCCGGGGAGCGCGAGCACGAACTCCTCGCCGCCAATGCGAGCCGCGAACGCGCCCTCATGCCCGAGCCGCGCGTGCGCGTTGAGCGTGTCGGCCAGGCGGCACAGCACGTTGTCACCGGCCTCATGTCCGAAGCGATCGTTGATGCGCTTGAAGTGATCGATGTCGACGAGCGCGAGCGCCACCGGCTCCTGCACGAGCTGCGCGAGCTGGCGGTTCATGTAGCGGCGGTTGTAGAGACCGGTGAGCGGATCGGTGTCGGCCAGGGCCTCGAGCGCGAGCCGCTGCTGGCGCTCGACCTCGACCGAGTAGATCGCCTGCAGCGTCACGGCGTGCAGCTCGCTGCGCTCGGTCTGATAGCGATCGAGCGCCTCGTTGCGCTCTAACAGGTATTCGTATGCACGCTTGTAGTCGCCCGCGAGCGCCGCGAGCTCCGACAGCTCCTCGAGCGTACGCCCGATCGCCTCGGCGGCGGCGGCATCACGCGCGACCCCGAGCGCGGCCGTAGTGCGCTCGACGGCGGCCGCGAGGTTGCCGCGCGCGCGCTCGATCTTCGCCTGCGTGAGGATGCACATCGAGACGGTCGTCGGTTCGACGCGGTCGTGCGGGGCGGCCTCGACCGCGGCCGCGGCGAACTCGGCGGCATCGTCGAGCTTGCCGGCGGCCATCAGGCCGAAGGCGATCGTGTCGAGCCAGGCGGACGGGTAGCCGTCGGGCATCACCTGATCGGCGAGCGTGCGCAGCACCTCGGTCATCTCGACGCCGCGCTCGTCGCCGCGGGTGACCGCGACGTACACGTAGTTGTTGAGGATCGCCAGATGCAGCACCGGGTAGCCGGCCTCCTCGGCGAGTCGCAGCGACTCGTCGAAGGTCGTGTAGTCGACCTCGCCGTGGCGCCAGTACGACGTCGCAAGCGCCAGCACCATCATGTGCTCGGCGCGCCAGTTCGGCGGATCACCGGGTGCCAGCAGCCGCACGGCCTCCTCGGCCGACTGCAGCGCCTTGCCCTGCTCGGCAAGCCGGTCGTAGGTGCCGGCGAGCAGGCAGTGGGCCCGCGCGCAGGCCATGCGATCGACGTCCAGCTCCGCCTCGGTCAGCGTCTCGAGCTGCAGCCGCAGCGCCTCCTCGAGCTCGCCGCGGCGGCTGAGCACGTCGGAGCGCAGCAGCCGCGCGCGTCTCACGCGCGAGATCAGCTCGGCCTCGACCGCGCGCTGCTCGAGCGCCTCGGCGCGCTCGCCGATCCCGACCGTGGACATGTAGATATCGACCTCGGCCTGGGCCAGGTCCACGTCGAGCGCTGCGTGCAGTCGCATCGGCTCCGGCCCCGAGCCAGCGACAGCCATCACCTAGATCCCACCCTCAACAACCCCCCACCTCAAAAGGAACGCGCCAGCCTACTCGATACCGAGCCGGTCGAGTACACGCTCGTCAGCGCGCCAGTGACGGCGGACGCGGACCTGCAGCGCCAGATGCACATGGCCGCCGAGCTCGCGCTCGATCGCGCGCCGCGCCCCCATGCCGATCGCCTTGATCATGCGCCCGCCGGAGCCGATCAGGATCCCCTTCTGCGATTCGGTCTCGACCAGCACCACGGCGTCGACGCGGAAGCGGCCCTCGTGTTCCTCGATGTTCTCGATCTCGACCTCGACGGCGTGCGGGACCTCCTCGCGCGTGCGGATCAGAATCTGCTCGCGCACGAGTTCGGCGAGCAGCACCGACTCGGACTGGTCCGAGCGCTGGCGCGGATCGAAGTAGAACGGGCCACTGGGCAGCAGTGAGACGAGGTGGTCGAGCAGCTGCTCGACCCCCTCGCCCTTGCGGGCTGAGATTGGGAAGATCGACTCGGCGATACCCAGATCATCGGCAGCTTGCAGCACAGCAGCAGTTTTTGCCCGTTCGATGCGGTCGATCTTGTTGACGGCGATCACGATCGGGACACGCGATCCCTTGAGCTGAGCGGCGATGAAGCGGTCGCCGGGACCGATCCCCTGCTCGGCGTTGACGACCATCAGGCAGCCGTCGGCATCGTCGACCTCGCTCTCCACGCGCCGCTGCATGCGCTCGGTGAGGGCATCACGCGGGCGCTGGACGCCGGGCAGATCGATCAGCACAAGCTGCCAGTCGACGCCCCCGGCCACGGCGCGGATCGCGCGACGTGTCGTCTGCGGCTTGTCCGAGACGATCGCCACCTTGGTGCCCACCAGCGCGTTGGTGAGCGTCGACTTGCCGACGTTCGGACGGCCGGCAAGCGCGATGAATCCGGAGCGGGTGGGAGGCTCGGTCCCCGGAACCGCCTCGTGCGGGATGCTGCTCATCGGACCCAGCGCATCAGTTCAGCCTGCAACGCCAGCATCTCACCGTCGTCGACCTCGTGATCCATTCCGGTCAGATGCAGGGTTCCGTGCACGACTGCCTCCCTCAGGTCACTGGTGTGTTCCGGACAGATGACGATGTCACCCAGTTCTCGCGGTCCGGCCGCGTCGCCGTCCTCGTCGACACCGAACGACAGCACGTCGGTCGGTTTGTCGATGCTGCGGTACTCACGGTTGAGCGTCTGGATGCGATCGGCATCGACGAACTCCACCGCCATGTGCCCCTCCTCGATGTCGGCCGATGCCAGCGCCAGCACGCACAGCTCGCGAACCTCGAGGGCGGTCGGCGCGTCGGGGACCAGCAGGTCGATCCCCAGCACCTCGATGTCGAGGCCGCTGGCCGACATCACGCCCGCTTTGCGGGGCGAAGCTCCGGCGCGAGACGCTGGTCATGCTCGTTGTAGGCGGCGACGATCCGGCGCACGAGCTTGTGCCGCACGACGTCCTCCTCGCCGAAGCGCGTGAACCCGATGTCCTCGACCCCGTCGAGGATCTCGGCCACGGCGCTGAGGCCCGAGGTCTGCTCGCGCGGCAGATCGACCTGGGTGATGTCGCCGGTGACCACCACCTTCGAGCCGAATCCCAGCCGCGTCAGGAACATCTTCATCTGCTCGGGCGTCGTGTTCTGCGCCTCGTCGAGGATGATGAAGCTGTCGTTGAGCGTGCGGCCACGCATGAACGCGAGCGGCGCCACCTCGATCACGCCGCGCTCGAGGTGCTGGCTGAACTTCTCCGCCTCGAGCATGTCGTGCAGCGCGTCGAACAGTGGACGCAGGTACGGATCGACCTTGGCCATCAGGTCACCGGGCAGGAAGCCGAGGCGCTCGCCGGCCTCGACCGCGGGGCGCGTGAGGATGATGCGGCTGACCTCGCGCCGATGCAGCGCGGCAGCGGCCAGCGCCACCGCCAGAAAGGTCTTGCCGGTGCCGGCCGGGCCGATTCCGAAGGTGATCGTATTGCGGCGGATCGAGTCGACGTAATGCTTCTGGTGCACCGACTTGGGGGCGACCTTGAGCGCACGGCTGCGCCAGATCACGTCGTCGAGGATCGCGCCCGGGTCCTCGTGCTCGTCGAGCGCGTGCGTGACCGCCTCGACCGTGCCGGGTACGAGTTCGTGACCCTGCTTGATCAGGCCTGTCAACTCGCGCACGACCGCCTGCGCCGCGCTCACCGCCTCCGGCTCCCCCTCGAGCGTCAGCAGGTTGCCGCGAAGGAACACGTCGCAATCGATGTGCTCGGTCAGGGCCTTCAGAATCCTGTCACCGCTGCCCGCCAGTTCAGCGGCCGCGGTGTTGTCCAGTTCGATCTGGGTCCGCATCCGACTCCTCTACCAGGTCACGCGCCGAGCGCGGCTCGCACCGCGTCGGACGCCCGCTTTCCACCGACCAGGCCTCCGGCCCGATCCTTGACGACCTTCATCACCGCACCCATGTCTCGTGGTCCCGTCGCCCCGGTCTCGGCGATTGCCGCGGCGATGATCTCGCCGAGCTGCTCGTCGCTGAGGTCGGGCGGCAGATAGCGCGCGATCATCACGGCCTCCGCCTGCTCCTTGTGGGCCAGGTCCGGTCGGTTGGCGTTCTCGAACTGCGTTGCTGCCTCGAGCCGGCGCTTGTGTTCACGCCGCAGCACCGCCAGTGCATCTCCGGCTCCCTCCTTCTGGTCCTTCTGGAGTTCGGAGACAAGCAGGCGCAGGGCTCCTGCGACATCCCGTTCGCCTGCCTTCATCGCGCTGATCACATCGGCGCGCACCTGTTCGAGCACGTTCAACTAGTGCTAAAGGATACGACGCCGCGGCGACGTTATGAAACGCGGCACGGGAACCCGAAAATGCGTGTGGGCCGAGCCCGCCGAAGCGAGCCCGACCCACACGACAGCACCGTTTGCCACGGGTACCCCCTTGCGGAGGCTGAACGCTCGCGACCGGCGACCCCCCGAACCTCCGGGGATGTACGACCCTGGGCTGATCCTCGTTCCGGCAAACCGAGAGAGGAGAGAGAGCTCTTTTTAGTCCTGCCGGAACCAAGCTTTGGCCGAGGAGCGACGAGATCCGGAGATTGGCCACCGAGAAGCGGCCGATCGCGAGTTCAAGTCAGCAAGCTGAGTATTCACCTCCAAGCGCTACCCGTTGTGCACTCCACGACTGGAAGGATCCTCTGTCGTGAGCTCGAGCGCACCATCCGCCTGGACAGAATTCGAGGCTCAGGCGTTGTCCATCGGTTGGGGTTGATCCTCAACCGACGGGGCTGTGTCGGTATCGATCGACTCGGGCGACAGCTCCAACGGCGGCGGGTGGCCGAGCTGCCCCATCTCGGCGAGGTCGCGCGGAAACAGGATCTCGACCGACCAGTCGGCGATCAGCCGCGATTTGCGGTCGAGGCCGGGCAACCAGGCGAGGTGGTAGAAGCGGCAGATCGCCCAGGCGAGGAAGCCCTTGACACGGATCCCCATCAGATTCGCGACGGCGCGGTGGCGTCCAAGGTCGGCGAACGAGCCGAGCGTCTTGAACGTGAATGGCTTCGGTGGCTGCCCGCGGGTCACGCGTGCGATGTTCCTGCCGAGCAGCTTGCCCTGGCGAATCGCGTGCTGGGCCGTCGGCGGGCACGGCTTGCCCGGCTGGGCGGGGTCGGGCACGGCGGCGATGTCGCCGATCGCCCAGATGTTCTCGTGGCCGCGCACGCGCATGTACTCGTCGCAGGCGATGCGGCCGTCCTCAAGCGGCAGCCCGAGGTTCGAGGCGACCGGGCTTGCGCGCACACCGGCGGTCCAGATCACCGTGCGGGCGTCGATCCGCTCGCCGTCGGACAGCGACAGGCTGTCCTCGCGCACCTCGGTGACGGTCGTCGAGAGCCGGAACTCGACGCCGCGTTTGGACAGCAGCTCAACCGTCCAGTCGGCCAGCTGCGGCTGGATCTCGGGCATCACGCGCGGCGCGGCGTCGATCAGGATGAAGCGCGTCCCGGTCTCGCGGCAGCGCGGGTAGCGCTTGATCGCGTCGCGGGCGAAGCCCTGCAGCTCGGCGATGCCCTCGAGCCCGGCGTAGCCACCGCCGACGAACACGAAGCTCAGGTACTGCGCGCGCTCAAGCTTGTCGTCGAGCCCCTCGGCGAGCTCGAGGTGACGCACGATGCGGTTGCGCAGTGCGGTCGCGTCGGCGACCGTCTTGAAGCCGATCGCATGCTCGGTCAGGCCGGGGATCGGGATCACGCGCGACACCGAGCCGAGCGCCACGACGAGATGGTCGTAGCGATACTCCTTGAAGTCGCCGGAGATCATCTGCACCTGCAGCGTGTCGCGCCCGGGGTCGCCGCCGGTCACGTAGCCGACCCGCAGCGAGGTGCGCCTGAGGTGCTCACGCAGCGGCACGACGATGTGCCGGGGATCGAGCGTGCCGGCGGCCGCGCCGGGCAGCAGTGGCGCGTACATCAGGAAGTTCACGTCGTTGATCAACGTGATCCGCGCGCCCGCCGGGGCCAGGCGCTCGAGCTTCTTCGCGGTGTAGTAGCCGCCGAACCCGCCGCCGGCGATGACGATGTGCTGGCTGATGGCTTAGAAGTTACCCGTCGCGGTCCGCTGACTCCAGCAGCAGCGCCGCCCACTCACCGCCGACCAGGCGCTGGCGCTCGCGGTAGCCGTGTGCGCCGATCGCCCGCGCGATCAGATCGGCCTCGTGCTCGAGCAGCCCGCTGGCGATGATCCAGCGGTGCGCGGTCCCGGTCATCGTCGTGCTCCAGGCGAGCAGCAGCGGGCGCAGCAGGTTGGCGAGCACCAGCGATGCCGCCGGCACCAGTTCGTTGCGGAGGTCGAAGCGACGTGTCTCGATCTCGTCGCCGACGCCGTTGACGGCGGCGTTCGCGACAGTCGCGTCGACCGCGAGCTGGTCGTAGTCGAGCGCCAGCACCGGGCCGTGCCCGAGCTTCGCGGCGGCGATCGCGAGCACGCCCGAGCCGCAGCCGAGGTCGATCGTGTGGCTGCCGGACTTGATCCCGCCCGCCCCGGCAGCCCCGGGCGCCGGCAGCTCCAACAGCAGCTCGAGGCACAGCCGCGTGGTCGCGTGCGCGCCGGTGCCGAACGCGCGGCCGGGGTCGATCACGAGGTCGAGCGCGGTTGCCTGCGGCGGCTCCCAGGGCGGGCGCACGGCGAGGCGATCGCCGAGCACCAGCGGCTTGTGGAACTCACGCCAGCGCTCGGCCCAGTCGTCGGCGACCTCGGTCGTGCGCACGTCGACCAGCGCCGCGCCGGCGGCCGCCCGCAGCTCGGGCAGCTCCGGCAGCTCGCCGGGCGAGCCATAGACCGCGTACTCGACGGTCTCGCTGTCGATGTCGAGCTCCTCGACGCCGGCGGGCGCGAGCTCGATCAGCTCGGCCAGCACCAGCTCCGCGTCGGCGCGGCGCACGCGCAGCGCCAGACGCAGCACCGGCGCTGCCTAGAGGTGGAAGGCGCGACGCAGCTTCGCGAACACGCCCTCGTCGGAGTGCAGGTGCAGGTTCTCGTCGGTCAGCGTGGCGCTGAAGGTCTCGAGCAGCTCGCGCTGATCGGGGCTGAGGTTGCGTGGCGTGATCACGTTGACGATCACGCGCAGGTCGCCCTCGTGGCGGCCGCGCAGCGACGGCATCCCGCGGCCACGCAGCAGCAGCGTCTCGTTGGGTTGCGTGCCGGGCGGGATCTCGAGCTCCTCAGGCCCGTCGATCGTCGCGACCTCGACGGTCGCGCCGAGCGCGGCCTGCGGCCCGGAGATATCGACCGCGGTGACGAGATCGTCGCCGTCGCGCATGAAGCGCGCGTCCTCCTTGACGCGCACCAGCACATAGAGGTCACCGGGTGGTCCGCCCCGCTCACCGGCGTGACCGCGGCTGCTCACGCGGATGCGCTGGCCGTCGGCGATCCCCGCGGGCACGTCGACCGCCACCGTCTGCGTATGCGGGTGGCGCCCGCGCCCACGACAGACGTGGCAGGGGTTGGCGGCGACCTTGCCGTCGCCACCACACTGGTCACAGGTGGTGGTGCTCATAACCTGCCCGATCAGCGTGCGCGCGACGGTGCGCAGCTGGCCGCTGCCCTGGCACTTGGGGCAGGTCTCGATCGGGGTGCCCGGCTCGGCGCCGTTGCCGCGGCAGTGCTCGCAGGTGATGACGGCGTCGTACTTGAGCTCGACCGGCGCCCCGGCCGCCGCCTCGGCGAGCGTGACCTCCGCCGCGACCTGGATGTCGCCGCCCTGAACGGGTCCCGCCCGCCCGGCCGGACCGCCACCACCGAAGCCGCCGAACATGCCGCCGAGTCCACCGCCGCCACCACCGCCGAACAGCGCGTCGAACAGGTCCGACATCGAGCCGAAGCCCTCGAAGTTCGGCGAGTAGCCGCCGCTGCGCAGGCCGTCGTGCCCGTAGCGGTCGTAGGTCGCGCGGCGGTTGGAGTCCGAGAGCACCTCGTAGGCCTCGGCGGCCTCCTTGAACTTGACCTCGGCCTCGGGGTCGTCCTTGTTGACGTCGGGGTGCAGCTCGCGCGCAAGCCGCCGGAACGCCTTCTTGATCTCGGCGTCGTCGGCATCACGGGCGACGCCGAGGACGTCGTAGTAGTCCCTTTTCGGTGTGGAGGCGCTCATCGTTCGTCGTAGACCTCGGCGACGAACCTCGACAGCTGGGTGGCGGCATCGCGCACCACGCTGATCACCCGCGGATAGTCCATCCGCAGCGGCCCGATCACAGAGACGGTTCCGAGGTTACGCTGCGGCAGCCCATAGCCGGCCGCGACCAGCGCCAGCGACTGCAGCGCGGGCTGATCGTTCTCCATCCCGATCCTGACGCGGATGTCGTGGCCGCCGAGCGCCGCCTGCAGCAGCCCGAGCATCGTCACGCGGCGCTCGAGCATGTCCATCAGCGCGTTGAGCTCGCTGACGTCGCCGCTGCGGTCGAGCGCCAGCAGGCGCGAGGTGCCGTCGATGTAGACGAGGTCCTCGGCCGACTCGGAGAGGTCGGTGAACACCGGCAGCAACGCGGTCAGGAACGCGACCTCGGCGCGTGACAGCGACGGGTCCATCAGCCGCTGAGCCAGCCGCCGGGCGCCGAGCCCGGTGCCGACCAGGCGCTCGCTGAGATAGCTCGCGGCCCATTCGGTGAGACCGGTGTCGACGGCCCGGTCGAACGTGAACAGGCGCTTGTTGACCCCGCCGGTCGAGGTGATCACCACGACCATCAGCACCTGCGGCTGCAGCGGCAGCACCTCGATGTGGCGGATCGTCGCGGTGTCGATCGGCGGCGCCGTGACGATCGCGAGCAGATTGGTGACCTGCGAGATCGTCTCGGTCGTGACGCGCATCGCCTCGTCGACCTCGCGCCGCACCAGTGAAAGCGCCAGCGGCGGCTCCTCGACCTTGGCGGGCAGCAGCCGGTCGACGAAGTAGCGGTAGCCCGACTCGGTCGGGACGCGTCCCGCCGAGGTGTGCGGGTGCTGCAGCAGCCCGAGCTCCTCGAGGCTCGCGAGCTCGTGGCGGATCGTCGACGGGCCCCACTCGAAGCCCTCGGCGAGCACCTTCGAGCCCACGGGCGCGCCCGCCGCGAGGTATTCCTCGACGACGCGCTGCAGAACCAGCTCCTGGCGCTCACTAAGCATGCGACGGAGTTTAGGAGCGGTTCTCGCCGATGAATCGGACTGCGACGGGCCAAATACATCCCAGAGCATGTATTTGGCCCCTCGGAGGGACGAAATGCCGCCCAGGACCGGCATTTTGGCCCGTCGAAGCGCGGTTCAGTTCGCGCGCAGCTCGGCGACCGCGTTGCGGATCAGCCGCGCGTCGCCCTGCAGCGCCTCGAGCTTCGCGGTGGCGACGCCGTCGGCGACCGCCTTGACCTCGCCGCTGACGACGATCTCACTCTCCATCCGCCCCATCCCGCGGAACTGCACACCGAGGCTGCGCAGCGCCGTCGGGTCGCCGCCGGCCGCGTCGGTCGCGGCGCGCGCGACCTGCGCCATCGACCAGAGGCCGTGGAGGATGCGGCCGGGCAGCCCGACCTCGAGCGCGAACTGCTCGTCGATGTGGATCGGGTTGAAGTCGCCGGAGGCGCCGGCATAGCGCACGGTCACGTAGCGGTCGGGCGTGACCCGCAGCTCGATCCGGTCGCCCTCGTTCAGCACCATCGCCTACTCCTCACCGCGGATGATCGTCGACCAGGTGCCGACGCAGGTCGTCTCGCTGCGCTGGTTCAGTGATGTCGTCTCGAAGCTGTCGAAGCGCAGCCCGGCGCGCTGCGAGATGTCCGTGACCGTCAGCGTCGTCGTGATCTCGTCACCGGCGACGACCGGTTGCTCCCAGCGGAACCGCTGCGCACCGTGCACCAGGTGCGCGAAGTCGATCTCGAGCTCGGGGTCGAACAGTGCCGTCATGAACGGGCCGCTGCTGTAGACGACGACGAACATCGGCGGCGCGAGCAGATCGGCGTAGCCGGCCGCGCGCGCGGCGTCGAGGTCGTAGAAGAGCGGGTTGCTCTCCCCCACCGCGGCCGCGTACTCGCGCACCTTCTCGCGGCCGACGGCGTAGGTGACCGGTGCATAGGCCTTGCCGATCTTGTCGCTGGGCACGGGCACGACGCGGGAGTCTGGCATACGGCCCCGGGTCGATAAACTCCACTTGCCCGGTTAACAAAGGAGGAACATGACTCTTGCACTCGGCGCAACCGCGCCTGACTTCGAGGCCGAGACCACTGACGGCCCGATCAAGTTCCACGACTGGATCGGCGACTCGTGGGCCGTGCTGTTCTCCCACCCGAAGAGCTTCACGCCGGTCTGCACCACCGAGCTCGGCTACATGGCCCGGATCGAGCCCGAGTTCGCCCGCCGCGGGGTGAAGATCATCGCGATCTCCGTCGACGCGGTCTCCGACAACGAGGGCTGGTCCAAGGACATCGAGGAGACGCAGGGATTCGCCCCCAACTACCCGATCATCTCGGACTCCGACCTCAGCGTGGCCAAGGCCTTCGACATGCTGCCGGCCGACGCCGGCGACAGCTCGGTGGGACGCACCCCGGCCGACAACCAGACCGTCCGCAACGTGTTCGTGATCGGCCCGGACAAGAAGATCAAGCTGATCCTCGTGTACCCGATGTCGACCGGCCGCAACTTCGACGAGGTGCTGCGAGTGATCGACTCGCTGCAGCTGACCGCCAACCACTCGGTGTCGACCCCCGCCCAGTGGCAGCAGGGCGACAAGGTGATCATCGGCGGCGCGATCAACAACGAGAAGGCCAAGGAGATCTTCGGCGAGTGGGAGGAGCCGAAGCCCTACATCCGGATCGTGCCGCAGCCGCAGTAACCGCACTCTTGAGGGGGTGGCCCGCTGGCCACCCCCTTTTTCGCGCGCCGCGCCTGTCCACAACGGCCAACGACGAGCCCCGCTGTTAGCCGTATGGACATGGGGCGCGATGTCGCGATCCCATAAATTCCGCCGGGTTGTCCGAGCCGACCAACAGCATCCCCGCCGTTGACGTCGGCGGTGTGCGCAAGAGCTTTGGCGGCGTCGATGCCGTCGCCGGCGTCGACCTGCGGATCGAGAAGGGCGAGTTCTTCACGATGCTCGGCCCATCCGGATCGGGCAAGACGACGCTACTGCGGATCATCGCCGGCTTCGTCGCGGCCGACTCCGGTTCGGTGCGCCTGAACGGCGTCGACGTAACGCGCGAGCCGCCGTACGCGCGCAACGTCAACACGGTCTTCCAGGACTACGCGCTGTTCCCCCACATGAGCGTTCAGCAGAACGTCGAGTACGGGCTGCGGGTCAAGCGCCTACCGGTCGGCGAGCGCCGGCGCCGGGCCCAGGCGGCACTCGAGATGGTGCGGCTGCCCGACCACGGCGCACGCAAACCCGCGCAGCTGTCGGGTGGTCAGCGTCAGCGCGTCGCGCTGGCGCGCGCGATCACCAACGAGCCCGACGTGCTGCTGCTCGACGAGCCGCTCGGCGCGCTCGATCTGAAGCTGCGCCAGGAGATGCAGCTCGAGCTCAAGCGCATCCAGCGTGAGATCGGCATCACCTTCATCTTCGTCACCCACGATCAGGAGGAGGCGCTGACGATGAGTGACCGCCTGGCCGTGATGAACAACGGCCGGATTGAACAGCTGGGCACGCCCGTCGACGTCTATGAGCATCCCGCCAACGAGTTCGTCGCGGGCTTCATCGGCGTTTCCAATCTGCTCGAGCGCGCCGGCCGCCGCTTCACGATCCGCCCGGAGAAGGTCAGGCTGACCGACCCGGGCGCGCCGCTGCTCGTGGGCTACCACACGGAGCCCGGAAGCGTTGCCGACGTTATCTATCTGGGGTCGGTGACCCGTTACGTCGTCGGCCTCGACGGCGGCGAGACGCTGATCGCCGTGCGCCAGAACCAGGAAACCGCAGAGGAGGCGGGTCTGCTGTCACTCGGAGCCCGGGTCAACGCGACCTGGCGCGAGTCGCAGACCTTCACCATTGGAGAGGAGCAACACGCATGAGGTACAGATTCCAACCGTTGACGGCGCTGTTCGCCATCCTGGCGTTGAGCGTCACGGTGGCGGTGAGCGCCGGCTCGAGCGCCGCTGCGGGCCTTTCGGCGCCGGAGGCCAACGCCTCGGTCCCCAAGACCGTCGGCAAGGGCGAGGGCAAGCTCAACCTGATCGCCTGGGAGGGTTACGCCCAGCCCGAGTGGGTCAAGCCGTTCACGGCGAGCACCGGCTGCCAGGTGAATGTCAAGTACGCCGGCACCTCGAGCGAGATGGTCTCGCTGATGGCCAACGGCGGCGGCCACCAGTATGACCTGGTGTCGGCCTCCGGTGACGCCGATCTGCGGCTGATCTACGGCGGCGACGTGCGGCCGATCAACATCGGCCTGATCCCGTCCTGGAAGCAGTTCCGGCCGTTCCTGCAGAGTCCGTCGTTCAACACGATCGGCGGCAAGCACTACGGCGTCTCGTATGAGTTCGGACCCAACGTGCTGCTCTACTCGACCAAGACGTTCAAGGCCGCCCCGCCGTCGTGGTCGGTGATCTACTCCAAGCAGTACGCCGGCAAGATCACGATCCCGGACAACCCGATCCAGATCGCCGACGCGGCGCTGTACCTGGAGTCGGCCAAGCCGAGTCTCAAGATCACCGATCCCTACGAGCTGACGCAGCCTCAGTTCAACGCGGCCGTGGCGCTGCTCAAGTCCGAGCACCCGCTGATCAAGAAGTACTGGGACCTCGCGTCGCAGGAGATCTCGTTGTTCCAGAGCGGGACCACGGTCGTCGGCGCCGCCTGGCCGTACCAGACCAACACGCTCAAGGCCAACAAGGTCGCGGTCTCCGACACGATCCCCAAGGAGGGCGCGACCGGCTGGGCCGACACCTGGATGCTCGCGACCAACGCGCCGCACCCGAACTGCGCCTACAAGTGGATGCAGTGGGTGACGACCCCGAAGGTGCAGGCCGAGGAGGCCGACTACTTCGGCGAGACGCCCGCCAACACCCAGGCCTGCGGCTACATGGACAAGATCGCGAAGGGCTCGTGCGCGGCCTACCACGCCAACGCACCGCAGGCCTACTTCAAGACGATCAAGTTCTGGAAGACGCCGCTGGCGCAGTGCGGGAACGGCAAGAGCGACTGCGTCCCGTTCCAGGACTGGGTGAACGCCTGGACGCAGATCACCTCGTAGGTGTCTGCAGCCGCTGAAAGCTCGGAGTTGAGGCCGGCCCCCGCTGGGGCCGGCCTCTCCCGGCTGCTCTGGCGCCATCCGTGGCTGCGCGGGCTGGCGACGCTCTCGCCGCCGCTGGCGTGGTTCCTGGTGATCTACCTGGCGTCGCTGGTGGTGATGCTGTTGACGGCGTTCTGGACGGTGAACCCGTTCACGAACCTGATGCAGCACTCGTTCTCAACCGCCAACTTCAGTCAGCTGTTCACCGGCACCTACCTGACGATCATCCTGCGCACGGTGGTGATCGCCGCCGCCGTGACGGTCACCGACACGATCGTCGCGCTGCCGTTCGCCTACTTCATGGCACGTGTCGCCAAGGCGCGCACGCAGCGGATCCTGTTCACCGCGATCATGCTGCCGCTGTGGGCCAGTTACCTGGCCCGCGTGTACGCCTGGATCGTGATCCTGCAGAAGGGCGGCGTGCTCAGCTGGAGCTTCCAGAAGCTCGGCCTCGGCGCGGTCAACATCGGCTACACGAACACGGCCATGTGGATCGTGTTCTCCTACATCTGGCTGCCGTTCATGGTCGTGCCGGTGTACAGCGCGATCGAGCGGATCCCGAGCTCGCTGCTCGAGGCCTCCGGCGACCTCGGCGCACGCAACTGGCGCACCGTGCGCAGCGTGCTGCTGCCGCTCGCGCTGCCCGGGATCGTCGCCGGATCGATCTTCACCTTCTCGCTGACGCTCGGCGACTTCATCACCCCGCTGCTGGTCGGCGGCACCAACTCGCAGCTGATCGGCAACGTGATCTATTCCAACATCGGCACCGCCGACAACCTGCCGTTCGCGGCGACGCTGGCGCTGGTGCCGATCGTGATCATGACCCTCTACCTCACGGGTGCCCGCGCGCTCGGAGCGTTCGAGGCGCTCTGATGATCGAGGGCCGTCTCACGCGGGTGCTGCTGCGCGTCTGGGTCGTGCTCGTGTTGCTGTTCCTGTTCGTTCCGGTCGCGCTGATCGTGCTCTACGCGTTCAACAAGTCGAACGTCCAGGGCTGGCCGCCGTCGGGGCTCTCGACCAAGTGGATCGGCGTCGCCTGGCACGACTCGCAGGTGCGCTCGGCGCTGCTGCTGTCGCTCAAGGCGGGGCTGCTCGCGACCGCGGTCGCGCTGCTGCTCGGGTCGGCGGCGGCGTTCGGCGTGCACCGCTTTCACTTCTTCGGGCGCGAGGCGGTGTCGCTGCTGCTGGTGCTGCCGCTGGCGCTGCCCGGGATCATCACCGGCATCGCGCTCAACTCGGCGTTCGAGTGGGTCGGGATCAACCTCTCACTGCTGACGATCGTGATCGGGCACGCGACCTTCTGCATCGTCGTCGTCTACAACAACGTGATCGCGCGGCTGCGGCGCGTCTCGGACTCGATGTACGAGGCCGCCGCCGACCTCGGCGCGCACGGCTTGCTGACGTTCCGCACGATCACCGTGCCGATGCTCTCCACCGCGCTGCTGTCGGGCGCGCTGCTGGCATTCGCGCTCTCGTTCGACGAGGTGATCGTGACGACCTTCACCGCCGGTGCGCAGAACACGTTGCCGCTGTGGATCTTCGGCGCGATCCGCCTCGGTCAGCAGCTGCCCGAGGTCAACGTCGTGGTCGTGTTCGTGCTGCTGCTGACCGTGATCCCGGTCGCCGTCGCGGCCCGGCTGGCGGGCAGCGGCGGGGTCGCGCGGGCGCTGACCTAGGTCGAGCCGACGCGCGCGCAGCCGGCGGCACGGATCGCGCGGATCCGCCAGCCATCCCCGTGCGGCTCGAACAGCACGACCGCATCGCGGCCACGGAAGGCGGTCCTGGGCCCGTAGCCGACCGAACCGACGTTGAGGCCGAACTCCCAGGCGAGCGTGCTCTGGTAGGTGAGGGTCGTCACCGGTCTCCCGCACGCGAGCAGCCGCGCCGGGCCACCGTTGGCCGTGATCGCCGCGGCAAGGCGGTCGAGCACGCGCGCGTCGGTGTGTGCCTGCGAGATCAGCCCGTGGTCGAGCCGCAGCGTCGCGGTGTTGTACGGCACGAGCCAGACGATCAGCCCGACCACGGCCGGCAACCCGAGCCGGCGCAGCGGGCCACTGCCACGGCTGAGCACGGTCGCGACGCCGATGCCGAACACGATCATCAGCACTGCTGCGGGCTCGATCAGGTAACGCTGCACCGCCGAGTAGCCGTGCAGCGCGAATGCGACCTCAACGGCCGCCCAGGCCAACGCGAGCAGGGTCAGATACGCGACGTTGCGGTCACGCCTGATTGCTCCGGCAACGAGGCTGATCAGCAGCGCGACCTGGATCGGCAGCACCGTGAGCGTGCGCAGCCGGTTGGCGACGCCGAGCAGCTTGTCGCCGTGAATCGCCGTGGCCTGTCCCATCGCCAGGCTGCTCGGCTGCATCCAGTTGGTGGCGGTGAGCGCCGGCACCAGCACCCAGATCACCGGTATCAGCAGCACCGCGATCGCGGCCTGCCAACGGGCCTGTGGCCGGTCGCGCCCCAGCCAGAGCGCGTAGATCAGCACAAACGGCCAGGCCTCAGGACGGCCGAGCGCCACCAGCCAGAGCAGCGCGAGCGCGGCCCGCGGGTGCCGGCAGACGTGACAGTCGATCGCGCCGAGCGCGAGCGCGACGATCAACCAGTCCGAGTTGGCGATCAGCGTCAGGTGCATGAAGTCGCCCATCGTGGCGACGCCGTAGCCGGCGCCCAGCGCGCCCACCAGACGCGCCCACCTACGGCCGGGCACCACCGGCGACAGGCGGTACGCGAGCCGCGCGGCAAGCAGCACCGCCGCGCCCGCGCTCGCGACCGAGGTGAACGTCCAGAGCCATTCCTGCAGGCGCAGCCCCGCGAGTGCGTAGGGCAACGTCGCCACCAGCACCAGCGGCTTCCACGACGGCGCGCCGTTCAGATTCAGGTTCAGGTGCAGCGACTGCCGGCCCCAGACCAGAAACCCCATCGCGTCGTAGGCGGGACGCGCCTGCGTGGCGCTCACGAACACGACCGCGAAAACCGCAATCGCAAGCACCGCGACGGACCAACGCCAGTCGGGCAGCGACAGCCGCAGCCGGCTGTCAGGCTCGGCCGGCCCTGTCGAGTTTCCCCAACCCTCTTGCGTTACGCCAACACCTGCGGACACCGGAGCCGCGAAGCATACGGTCCGGAAGCTGGTGTGCCTACTTCTCGCCGATCTCGAGCACCGCCAGGAACGCCTCCTGCGGCACCTCGACGCGGCCGACCTGCTTCATCCGCTTCTTGCCCTTCTTCTGGGCCTCGAGCAGCTTGCGCTTGCGGCTGATGTCGCCGCCGTAGCACTTGGCGATCACGTCCTTGCGGTAGGCCTTGACGGTCTCGCGCGCGAGGATGCGGCCACCGATCGCGGCCTGGATCGGCACGTCGAACTGCTGGCGCGGGATCTTCTCCTTGAGCTTCTCCGCCATCGTGCGGCCGAAGGCGTCGGCCTTCGAGCGGTGCACGAGCATCGCCAGCGCGTCGACCGCGTCGCCGCCGAGCAGGATGTCGAGCTTGACCAGGTCGGACTCGCGCAGGCCCGTGATCTCGTAGTCGAACGACGCATAGCCGCGCGTACGCGACTTGAGCTGGTCGAAGAAGTCGAGCACGATCTCGGCCATCGGCAGGTCGTAGGTCAGCTGCACGCGCTCGGCCGACAGGTAGTGGATCCCGAGGTAGTCGCCGCGGCGCTCCTGGCAGAGATCCATGATCGTGCCGACGAACTCCTTGGGCGTCAGCACCTGCGCGCGGATGTAGGGCTCGCGGATCTCCTTGACGGCGCTGGGGTCGGGCATGTCGGCGGCGCTGTGCACCTCCAGAATCGTGCCGTCGGTGAGCGTCACCTCATACTCGACGCTCGGCATCGTCATCATCAGATCGAGGTCGTACTCGCGCCCGAGCCGCTCGCGCACGATGTCCATGTGCAGCAGCCCGAGGAAGCCGCAGCGGAAGCCGAAGCCGAGCGCGTCGGAGGTCTCGGGCTCCCACGACAGCGCGGCGTCGTTGAGCGTCAGCTTCTCGAGCGCGTCACGCAGATCCGGGTAGTCGTCGGAGTCGATCGGATAGAGCCCGGAGAACACCATCGGCTTGACCTCGCGGTAGCCGGGCAGCGCCTCCGTGGCCCCATGCTTCGCGCTCGTCAGCGTGTCGCCGACGCGCAGCGCCGTGACCTCCTTGAGGCCGGTGATGACAAAGCCGACCTCACCGGGGCCGAGCTGTTTGACCGACGTCATCTGCGGGCTGAAGAAGCCGATGTCGTCGATGTCGGCGTTGGTGCCGGCCTGCATCGCGCGGATCGCGTCGCCCTTCCTGAAGGTGCCGTCGACCACGCGGATGTAGGCGATCACGCCGCGGTACTGGTCGAACTCGGAGTCGAAGATCAGCGCCCGCGGCGGCGCGTCGGGATCGCCGGAGGGCGCCGGCACGCGCGCGATCAGCTCGTCGAGCACGGTCGTGACACCCTCACCCGTCTTGGCGCTGATGCGTCGCACCTCGTCGGCGGGCTCGCCGAGCAGGTCGGCGATCTCCTCGGCCACGCGCTCGGGCTCGGCGCCGGGCAGGTCGACCTTGTTCATGCACGGGATCAGCTCGAGCCCGGCGTCGACCGCCAGGTAGGTGTTGGCGACGGTCTGGGCCTCGACGCCCTGGCTCGCGTCGACGACCAGCAGCGCACCCTCGCACGCGGCCAGCGAGCGTGACACCTCGTAGGTGAAGTCGACATGGCCGGGGGTGTCGATCAGGTGCAGCTGGTAGGTCTCACCGTCGAGTCCCGAGGTGTAGAAGACGCGCACAGCCTGGGCCTTGATCGTGATCCCGCGCTCGCGCTCGAGCTCCATCGAGTCGAGCAGCTGGGCGCGCATCGTGCGCGGATCGACGGTGTGCGTGAGCTCGAGGATGCGGTCGGCGAGCGTCGACTTGCCGTGATCGATGTGGGCGATGATCGAGAAATTGCGGATGTGGGCCTGGTCAGTCACGGCGTACCAAGAGTAGGTGGCCTGAGTCGCTTACAGCTCGTCGAGCAGCGCGAACAGGCCGTCACGGCGCTGCTGCACGCTGAAGTGCTCGAGCACGCGTGCGCGGGCGGCGTCACCGAGGTCGAGATGCAGCGCCTCGCGCACGCCGATCGCGACCGTCTTGGGGTCGCCGTCGTCGAGCAGGATGCCGGCATCGCCGACGACCTCGGGCAGCGCCCCGGCGCGGGTCGCGACAGGCACGCAGCGCGCGAGCATCGCCTCGGCGACGGAGACGCCGAAGCCCTCGTGGCGCGAAGCCTGGACGTAGACACGCGCGCGGCGCAGCAGCGACTCGAGCTCGTCGTGCTCGAGCCAGCCGGTGAGGCGAACGTTGGCGGTCGCGATCCGCTCGAGCTCGGTGCCGGCGTCGCCGACGATCTTGCCGGCGACGACGAAGTCGACCTCGGGCAGCTCCGCGGCCGCCTGCACGAACGCGCGCAGACCCTTGCGGTCGAGGTTGGTGCGGTCGACGATGCCGACGGTGATCGCGGTCGAGCGCTCGGGGTCCCCGATGATGCCGCTGGGCAGCGGCCCAGCAGCCGTGTGGTCATCCGGGACGCCGTGGTACACGAGCCGCACCTCGAGCGGCCCGATGTTGCGGCGGATCTCCGCGCGCGAGTACTCCGAGTTGGTCATCAGGATGCGCGCGCTGCGCATCGTCAGCCGGCTCAGCCAGGCGCGCGGCCCGCCGAGCTGGAAGCCATAGTTGTACTCGGGCTCGGCGGCGGTATCGAAGCCGCCGACGATCAGCAGCGACGGCTTGCGCAGCAGCCACGCGAGCGTGAACGGCAGGAACGTGTGCCACGAGGCCCACCAGCCGACGATCACGTCGGCCGCGAGCAGCTCGCGCACGATCACGCGCGGGTCGCTGAAGTGGCCCGGCTGGTAGATCTCGTGAACGTCGTAGCGCTCGGCCAGCAGTTGCTGGTCGAGTTCGATGAAGCTCGCCTTCCGGCTCTTGACGAACAGCAGTCTGCGCATGCGACGCTCAGGCTACGGCGCGCAGGTGATGCTTGGAATCCTGCGGAGCCGCGGCCGAGCGGGCCGCGACCGCGAGTGAGCCGCCGACGGCCAGCAGCATCCAGGTCACCGGGTCCTCGAGGAAGTCCGCGTAGAGCATCGTGTGCAGCAACAGCCCGATGAAGGCGGCCGCGATTGCGACGCGGAACGGGTCGCCGCGGATGCCGCGGAACAGCGCCAGCAGCGCGCTCAGCACCAGCGCGATGTAGAACGCGAGACCGATCAAGCCCTGCTCGGCGGCGATCGTGATCGGGATGTTGTGCGACTCGTCGACGATCTTCGCGGCGGGACCGTCGTACTTGGTGTACTCGGTCGCGAACGAGCCGGAGCCGTAGCCGTGCAGCGGGCTCTTTCTGAAGATCTGGATGCCGCCGCTGATCAAACTCGCGCGGCCACTGGTGAAATGATCGGCGTTGGTCAGCCCGAACTTGCTCGGGTGGGTGGCAAGCACGACCACGCCCGCGACGACGATCAGCGACACCACACCGACATACACCGCCGGGCGCATCTTCCAGCGCAGCGCGGCGAGGATCGCGAGCCCGACCCCCAGCGCCACCAGGCTCGAGCGCGACAGCGTGAACACCAGGCAGGTCCAGAGGATCGCGAGCGTGAGCACCGCGCCGAGCTGTGTCCGCGTGCGGCGCTCGTAGAGCATCACGGTCGTGACCAGCAGCATCACCAGCGCCAGATAGCGGCCGAAGATGTCGGGGTCGTAGAAGACCGAGTTGATCGTGAAGTACTCGTGCAGCTCGTTGGACTGCACCAGGTTCGAGCGGAAGTAGAGCGTGCGCGTGGCCTCCTCGAGGAAGCCGATCAGTGAGAACGCGATCGCCAGCCCGACCGTGATCTGCAGGCAGCGGATCATCAGCGCGCGGGTCCACTCGATGTCGCGCAGCCGCGCAAGCAGCACCGCGAACGGGATGTAGAAGAAGACCTCGTTCTGGACCGCGGTGACGAAGCCCGACGACGACCCCGACGCGGGCGAGTACAGCGCCTGCACCGCGTAGAGCACGATGAACGCCGCCAGCAGCCGTTCGAACAGCAGCGGCAGCGCGCGCGGCGCGCGCGCAGGCCGGACCGGCGCGCTGGCGCGCTCCTGCCACAGCACCGGCACCAGCCAGGAGAGCGCCGACGCGGCGATCACGAAGTACAGCGGGATGAGGAGCTCGTTCGTCGTCGCGGTGACCCCGGTGCCGGTCGAGATCGGGATCCGGAAGGGAAGCGTCAGCGCGGTCGCCGGCGCGATGATCCAGGGGATCCGGCGGATGCTGTAGGCCACCGCGCCAAGCACAGCCAGCGCCGCCGCGCCGGCCACCAGCGCGTCGAGCGGGTGGCTGTGCACGAAGTGCAGCTGGGCCGAGTGCCAGACGTCGTCGAGCAGCAGCACCGGCGCCAGCACCAGCGCCCCGAGCATCGCCCAGGCGCGCTGATGGTCGGTGCGCGCGAGGATCGCGCCGGCGGCGAACAGCGCGGCGGCGACCACGCCCACCCGGGGCCACGATCCTGCGAGAACCGCCATGCTCAGCACGGCGCAGAGCCTAGATCAAACGGCTTTGTGCCGGATCAACGACCGGGTCGCAGGCGGCGCATCAGCATCGACTCGATCTGCTGCCATTCGGGGATGCGCATGTGGCTGATCGCCCAGACGTAGAAGCCGGCGGCAACCGCGACGGCGATGCCGACGCTGAACACCAGCCCGATCGTCGAGTCGCCCACGACGGAGTTGACGAGCACCCAGACGGCCCTGGCGACCGCCGCCATCAGCACCGACGCGACCAGGATCCGGGCGCCGATCATCAGCGTCTCGCCACCCTCCAAGCGTCCGTTGAACCCGATTCGCAACCGCCGAAACTGGAGGTAGGCCATGACGACGTTGGCGCTGGCGGTGCCGATCACGAGGCCGGCGATCCCCAGCGGCTTGTAGAGCGCAACGCTGACGATGATGTCGACGGTCATGTTGATCGCCGCCAGCTTGGTCGGCAGCCACGGTCGCTGCAGCGCGAAGAAGGTGCGGGTCATCAGCAGGTTGAGGCCGGCGAAAGGCAGGCTCCAGCAGAACCAGAACAGCGCCTTCGCGGTCAGCTCGGTGTTGATCGCGTTGAACTCGCCATGCTGGAAGACGAGCTGCACGATCGGATGCGCCAGCACCATCATGCCGGCGGCCGACGGGATCAGCAGCAGGCTGATCTGGCGCATGCCGTTGCCGAGCGAATGGCGCATCTCTCTTGGCGCGCGACGCGCCGCCTGGCGGCTGAGCGTCGGAAACAGCACGGTCGAGACGGCCACGCTGAACACGCCCTGCGGCAGCATGTAGAGCAGGAACGCGAGCTGGATCGAACGCGGGCCGGCACCCTTCATCGGGGTATGGACCAGCGCACCCATCGTCGAGTTGATCAGCGCGTCGAGGTTGATGATCCCGAGGCCGAGCGTGATCGGCAGCATCAGCTTGAAGATGCGTGCGATCGTCGGGTCGCGCCAGTCGAGGTGGAAGCTGAAGTGGAAGTCGATCCGCCGCAGCGCCCAGGCGATGATCAGCAGCTGCACGACGGTGCCGACCAGCCAGGCCACGGCATAGGCGGTCACGGGGCCGTTGCTGCCCTTGCCGAAGCTGTGATGGAGGGCGATCAGCAGCCCCAGGATCACGAAGTTCCAGGCGGCCGGTGCGAGCGCCGCGATCCCGAAGTTGTCGTAGGACTGCAGCACGCCGGTGATCACGCTCGTCAGCCCGAGCAGCAGCACCACCGGGAACATGATCTGAGTCAGCGTCGCGGCCAGCGACCCATCGAAATTCAGTCCGGTGAAGGCCGGCAGGATCACGCCGACCAGCAGCATGCCGACCCCGGTGAGCACGCCGAGGACAATCAGCACGATCCAGAACAGCGTCGACGCGAGACGCATCGCCTCCTGCTTGCGACCCCGCTGCAGCAGATCGGTGAACACGGGAACGAACGCCGCCGACAACGCGGCCTGAGCAAACAGGTTGCTCATCAGATTCGGGATCTGTGACGCGAACGTGAATGCGCCCGCCGCCAGACCGCCGCCGAAGTAGGCGGAGGCGATCGACTCGCGCAGGAAGCCCGCCACGCGCGAAACCGCGGTCGCGCCGGCGAAGATCGCCGTGTTCTCAGAGACGCGGGTGCGCCGGCTGTCTTCCGTGGCGGACAAGGGCCGCTATAGTACGGCCCCGCTAATGGCCAACATTCATTCACAGAAGAAGCGCATCGAGCGTGCGCTCCGCGAGCGGGACGAGAACCGCCGCTACACCTCGAAGATCAAGACCTACTTCCATCGGCTCGAGAGCGCCGTCGCCTCCGGTGACGATGCTGCCGCCGACAGCGAGCACCGCACTCTCGTGCAGACGATCGACAAGGCCGTCAAGCGCGGCTCGATCCACAAGAACAACGGTGCGCGCAAGAAGTCCCGCGCGGCCCGCGTTCGCCGCGGCACCGCGGCCGAGTAGTCCGCTCGCCCGCCGCCCTGGCCGTTGGTCAGGCGGCGATCTCAGCGATGGTGATCAGCGCACGGGTATCCTCGTGCGCGCCGCCGTTCCCGCCCCCGCGCGAGGCGAGCTCGAGATCGGCGATCAGGCAGACCGCCTGCTGTAGCCGCTCGGCGCCGATGCGCTTGGCGTCGGCGATCAGCTTGTCGGCCGCCGAGGGCGGCATCCGCAGTCCGGACTTGACCTGCGACTGCGAGACACCACGGTCGAGGTCGGCCGCGATCTGGTGGGCCTGGCGCACGCGCGAGCTCATCCAGTAGATCAACCCCGGCAGGCGCTCGCCCTGCGCGCGCATCTGCAGCAGCGTCCGCGTTGCCAGCGCCGCGTTGCCCGACAGCAGCGCGTCGGCCAGCGTCCAGGCCTTGCGCTCGGCCGACGCCGCCGTCAGCTCGAGCACCATGTCGGCGTCGATGTGGATCGGTTGCCCACCCACCCGCAATTCCAGCGCGAGCTTCTCAAGCTCGCGCAGCAGCCGCTGCTGGCGCTCGCCGACGTGCCCGACGAGCATCCGCGCCGCCTCGGGGCTGAGGTCGAGCCCGAGCTGCTTGGCCTGCGCGACCGCCCACTTCGGCAGCTCCCACGGCTTCACCGACTGCTCGGTCGAGATGTCACCACCGGCCTTCCTGATCGCGTCCTGCAGCCGCTTGGGAGTCTTCAGGCGGCCATCTTCGCGCGCGAAGAAGGTCACGGTCGTGTCGGGCGCCATCGCCTTCAGCGCGGCCTCGAGCGCGTCCATCTCCCTGTCCTTCCAGCGCTCGGCACCGTCGACGATGATGAAGCGGCGGCCGATCGCGAAGGTCATCGCGTTGAGCGCGGCGGCGACGTTGTCCGGCGTCGCCGCGTCGCCCTCGAACAGCTCCATCCCGTTGGCGCCGCTCTGGCTCTCGGCGAGATCCCGCAGCCGCGCGCGACGCTCGGCGATGCGGCCGTGGTCATCGCCGTGGATCAGATAGGCGGACTTGAACGCGGGCACGCGCTTACCGTACCGAGCCGCTCAGCGGACGACGACGTTCACGAGCTTGCCCGGCACGACCACGACCTTGACGACCTCGCGGCCGTCGAGGTGCGCGACCACGCCGGGCGCGGCCAGCGCCAGTGCCTCTAGCTCCTCGCGCGTGGCGGAGCTCGGCGCCTGCAGGCGGTCGCGGACCTTGCCGTTGACCTGGCAGACGAGCTCGAACGTGTCGGCGACCAGCATCGCCGGGTCGGCGGCCGGCCACGGCTCCTCCCAGGCGCGGCGCCCGGTCACCAGCTCAAACACCTCGGCGCCGGCGTGCGGGGCGAACGGGAAGATCAGCGACGCGGCCGTCGCCACCGCGAACTTCCGTGACTCAAACTCAGCCTCGGGGAAGCGGTAGAGATCGTTGACCAGCTCGGTGACGGCGGCGATCGCGTTGTGGAAGCCGAAGCGTCCGACGAACTCGGAGGTGACGCGGTCGATCGCCCAGTTGGCCTTGCGCACCAGCGTCAGGGCGTCGCCGCCGGGGTCGGCGGGTTGCTGAACGGCCTCAGCATCGGGGGTGGCCAGCGGGCCATCCCCCGCAGCAGCAAGCTCCTCTCCGAGCGTCCACAGCCGTGACAGCAGCCGGTGCGCGCCCGCCAGCGCGTTGTCGTTCCAGGCGGCGTCCTGGTCGGGCGGGCCCATGTTGAGGATGTAGGTGCGCGCGGTGTCGGCGCCGAAGCGCTCGATCAGCGGCGTCGGCGGGATCACGTTCCCGCGTGACTTCGACATCTTCTGGCCGTCGGGGCCGAGGATCATGCCCTGCGTGAACAGCGCGTTGAACGGTTCCTGCACGTCGAGCAGCTCCATGTCCGCGAGCGCCTTGACGAAGAAGCGCGCGTACAGCAGATGCAGGATCGCGTGCTCGACACCGCCGATGTACTGGTCGACGCTCATCCACTCGCGCAGCACCGCCGGGTCCCAGGCGGCGCCGTCGTTGCGGGCGTCGCAGTAGCGCAGGAAGTACCAGCTCGAGTCGACGAAGGTGTCCATCGTGTCGGTCTCGCGGCGTGCCGGACCGCCGCACTCGGGGCAGCTGGTGTTGACCCAGTCCTCGGCGGTCGCCAGCGGCGAGCGGCCCTTGGGCTGGTAGTCCTCGATGTCCGGCAGGCGCACCGGCAGGTCGGACTCGGGCACCGGCACCATTCCGCACGACTCGCAGTACAGGATCGGGATCGGGCAGCCCCAGTAGCGCTGGCGTGACAGCAGCCAGTCGCGCAGCCGATAGTTGACCGACGCGTGCCCGGTGCCGCGCGCCTCCAGCCACGCGACGATCGCGCGCTTGGCCGCCTCGTTGGGCAGCCCGTCGAATTCACCGGAGTTGACCAGGACGCCGTCGCCCGTGTGCGGCAGGTCGTCGTTCTCGCCGCACCGGTCGATGACCCGGCGGATCTCCAGCCCGAAGGCCT
>DATASU010000219.1:0-6435 GCA_036269095.1 Solirubrobacteraceae bacterium | reverse complement strand
TTGGGTCTCCACGCCAATCGGCGCCGAGCTTGTCGACCTCGTCGAGCATGATCACGGGGTTGATCGTCCCGGCATCGCGCAGAGCTCGGACCAGCCGGCCCGGCAACGCACCGATGTATGTCCGCCGGTGACCGCGGATCTCGGCCTCGTCACGGACGCCACCGAGCGCGATACGGATGAACTCACGGCCGGTCGCACGGGCGATCGACTCGCCGATCGACGTCTTGCCTGTTCCGGGAGGGCCGATCAGCGTGAGGATCGCGCCGGAGCGCTTGTCCTCGCTGATTCCGCGCTCCTGACGGAGCTTCTTGACCGCGATGTATTCGACGATCCGGTCCTTGACGTCCTCGAGGCCGGCGTGGTCGGCGTCGAGCACCTCACGTGCATGCTTCGGATCGAGGCGCTCATCTGAACGCTTGCCCCACGGCACGTCCAGCAGCCAGTCGAGATAGGTGCGGATGACGCTGGACTCACCGGACTGCTCGCCGACGCGCTCCAGCCGTCCGAGCTCCTTCTCGGCCTGCCCGCGAGCCTCATCGGGCATGTCCATCTCTTGGATCTTGGTCCGGTACTCCTCGACGACGGAGGCGTCGTCCTCACCGAGCTCGCGTCTGATCGAGTCCATCTGCTTGCGCAGGAAGTACTCGCGCTGCTGCTTCTCGGCGCCGGACTCGACGTCGTCGCGGATCCGCTTACGCACCTGCAGCTCGGCAAGCCGCTCGCGCTGGAACGACAGCGCCAGCTTCAGGCGCTCGAGGATCTCGATCTGCTGCAGCAGCTCGACGCGCTGCTCATAGTTGAGGTCCGGTGAGTAACCGGTGGAGTCGGCCAGGGCGCCGGGCTCGGTGATGCCGCGCAGGAACGAGTGGATGCGGCTATCCGCGTCGCGCAGCTCGAGGATCTCCTCGACCACCGCGCGGTATTCGCGCTCGAGCTCGCGCGTCTCGCGGCTGGCGACGACGCCCACGGCATCGGGGCGCTCGTCGACGTCGACGTAGAGACGGCCGTTGGGCTCGGTTATCGCGGCACCCGCGACACCGCGGTGCAGGCCGTCGACGACGACGGCGCGCGCGCCGCCGGGGAGACGCACGGTCTCGCTGACGGTCGCCACGGTGCCGACCGCGGCAAACTCGTTCTCGTGACGGGGGACGAGCAGGACGCGTTCCTCGTCGGCGGTGTCAACGGCGAGCGTGACGGACATGCCGGGGAAGACGACCGCATCGTCAAGCGGAACAAGTAGAAGGCGGGTCATGGAGTCTTCACTTTCACCAGGGGCTAACTAAACGTAAGTACATCGTATCACCAGGCCGACTGGGGCTCCAATGATCTTAGTGCGGAAGACTCAGATTATCGCATGCCGATTGTGATGCCTTGAATCGGCGGCGGGGTTTGTCAAGATTCTGTATTCAAATGAGCGATCGGCGAGCCGAAGAGCCAGCGAGCGATGTCCTGGCGGCTGAGGAGTTCGGAGTACCGGCCCCCGACCCCGTCTTCCACCTGCGCGCGGCGCCCGCGATAGACGTGCTCGCGGCCGAGGAGTTCGGCGTGCCCGCGCCCGACCCGGCCTTTCGCCTGCGGGTCGAACCTCCCACCGACGTGCTGGCAGCCGAGGAATTCGGCGTGCCCGCTCCCGACCCAGCGTTGCATCACGAGCATCTGGTGTTGCCGGAGGATCTCGTCGGCAATCAGCCGCGGGACGTCCTCGTTGCCGAGGAGTTCGCGATGCCGGCACCCGACGAGGCGCGGGTGCGGCCACGGACCGTGGCACAGCGAGGACTGCCGATCGCGCGCTTGGTCGCGATCAACGTGCCGTCGCTGCTCGCCGCGGTCTGGCTGCTGCGGCGGCTGCGACGCCGCATATCAGCCTTGTAGAAGCCGGCTCAGCGCCGCTTCTTGGGCGGCAGCAGGTCGGTGATCGTGCCGTCCTGCATCTCGGCGGCGAAGCCGATCGTCTCCGAGAGCGTGGGGTGGGGGTGGATCGCCAGGGCGATGTCCTGCGCGTTGAGACCGGCCTCGAGCGCGAGCACCGTCTCCGCGATCAGGTCGCCCGCGCCGATCCCGACGATCCCGGCGCCGAGCAGCCGGTCGCTGTCCTGATCGAACAGCAGCTTGGTGAAGCCCTCGGGCCGGCCGAGTCCGAGTGCGCGGCCTGAGGCCACCCACGGGAACATTGCCTTGTCGTATTTGATCCCCTGCGCCTTGGCGTCGTTCTCCGTCAGTCCCATCCAGGCGACCTCGGGATCGGTGTAGGCGACCGACGGCACCGTCAGCGCGTCGAATTCGGCTCCAGGGATGCCGGCGATGACCTCGGCCGCGGTCTTGGCCTCGTGCGTTGCCTTGTGGGCGAGCATCGGGCCACCGACGATGTCGCCGATCGCGTAGATACCGGGCACATTGGTGCGCTGCTGGCGGTCGACGGGGATGTAGCCGCGCTCGTCGACGTCGATCCCGGCCTTGTCGGCGTCCAGCGTGCGGCCGTTGGGCGTGCGGCCAACGGCCACGAGAATGCGATCGAAGGTCTGGTCCTTGCCCTCCGAGAACGAGACCCGCAGGCCGCTCTTGGAGGCCTTCACCGCGGTCACCTGCGTTCCGAGCAGGATCCCGGCGTAGCGGTCCTTGACACGGTTGTGGAGCGGGCGGACGAGGTCGGCGTCGGCGCCGGGGATCAACTGGTCCAGCATCTCGACGACCGTCACCTTGGCGCCGAGCGCGTGGTAGACGGTCGCCATCTCGAGGCCGATGATGCCGCCGCCGATGACAAGGAAACGGCCGGGCAGGTCGTCTGGTGAAAGCGCGCCCGTCGAGTCGATGATCCGTGGATCATCGGGCAGGAACGGAAGCCTGACAGCGCTCGACCCGGCGGCGATGATGCAGCTGTCGAACTTGATCTCGCGTCCGTCGACGTCGACTGACTTCGGCCCGGTGAACTTCGCCACGCCGGTGATCACCTCGACCTTGCGCTGCTTGGCCATGGCGCCGAGCCCGCCGGTGAGCTTCGCGACGACCTCCTGCTTCCACGACAGGAGCTTCTTCAGTTCGATCTTCGGCTTGCCGAACGTGATGCCGTGTTCGGCCATCTCTTCGCCCTCGGCGATCACCCGCGCGGCGTGAAGCAGTGCCTTCGAGGGGATGCAACCGACGTTCAGGCAGACGCCACCCAGGGTCTCATACCTCTCGACCAGCGTGACCTTCATGCCGAGGTCGGCGGCCCTGAAGGCGGCGGTATAGCCGCCCGGCCCGCTACCGATGACGACGACGTGGCTGCCGACACCACTGGGTGCGGGCGCCGCTGCCGCCGGCGCGGCAGCTCGACCCTCAGCCGGCGTGGGCACGGCGGCTACTGGCGTGGGCGCGGCGTCGCTCGCCTGCGGTGGCTCGCTCGCCTGCGGTGGCTCGCTGGCCTGCGGCGTGTCAGCAGCCTCCAGCGTCAGGATCAGGCTGCCCTCGGCGACTTTGTCGCCGACCTTGATCTTGAGCTCCTTGACGGTCCCGGCGAACGGCGCCGGTACGTCCATCGTGGCCTTGTCGGACTCGAGCGTTACCAGCGGATCCTCGACGGCGACGGCATCACCGGGGGCGACGAGGACCTCGATGACCGGGACATCGCCGAAGTCGCCGATGTCCGGAACCTTGACCTCGACGACGCTCACAGCAGCGCCCTGCGCAGATCGCTGAGCACCTTGACGAGCTGTGCGACAAACCGCGCCGCCGCCGCACCGTCGATCACGCGATGGTCGTAGGAGAGCGACAGTGGCAGCATCATGCGTGGCACAAAGCTGCCCGCCGCCTCGTCCCAGACGGGCTTGATCGACGAGCGCGTGACGCCCAGGATCGCGACCTCGGGAGCGTTGATGATCGGCGTGAACGAGGTCCCGCCGATTCCGCCGAGCGAGGAGATCGTGAATGTTCCGCCACTCATCTCGGCGGGCCCGAGCTTGCCCTCGCGCGCCTTGCCGGAGAGCTCGGCCAGATCGCGGGCGATCTCCACGAGACCCTTCTTGTCGGCGTCCTTGATCACCGGTACCACGAGGCCGTTGGGCGTGTCGGCGGCGAAGCCGATGTTGAAGTACCTGCGCAGCACCAGTTGGTCGCCGTCGAGCGAGGAGTTGAAGATCGGGAACTCGCGCAGCGTCGCGACCGATGCCGCAACCAGGAACGAGACCATCGTGAACTTGACGTCCCTGGCCTGCTCGGCATTGAGCTGCTTGCGCCACGCCTCGAGTTCGGTGATGTCCGCCTCGTCGTTGTGCGTGACGTGCGGGATCATCACCCAGTTGCGCGCCAGATTCGGCGCCGAGATCTTCTGGATGCGGGTGCGTTCGACGCGCTCCACCGGACCGAACTTCTCGAAGTCGACGACCGGCCACGGCGCCAGGCCAAGCCCCGCCATGCTGCCGTTCGTGGGCACCCCGGCCCCGGAGGACCCGCCCCTGGAGGCGCTCTTCACGTCGTCGGGCGTCAGCCGGCCCTTGCGACCAGATCCGGCGACGCCATGCAGATCGACCCCGAGCTCGCGCGCAATCCTCCGCACCGACGGACTCGCGTAGACCGTGGCCGCACCGTTCGCTCCCGATCCACCACCGGCGCCTCCCGCCTCGGGTGGCGGCGCGACCGCGGGGGCAGCGGCTGGGGTTGCCTCGGGAGCAGGGGACTTTGCGCTGGGCGAGGTTTCGGTCGCTTCCTTGTCCGGGGCCGGTGTCGGCACCGGAGCCTCGACCGGAGCCGACGCGGCCTGGTCCCCGGCCGCAGCCTCGAGATCAAGCACCAATGACCCTTCCGCCACGTTGTCACCGACCTTCACGTGGATCGCTTTGACGACCCCCGCGGCAGGCGATGGCACGTCCATCGTCGCCTTGTCGGACTCGAGCGTGATCAGCGGATCCTCGACCGCGACGGTGTCGCCGACGGCCACGAGGATCTCGATCACCGGAACCTCACCGAAGTCCCCGATGTCGGGGACCGAGACCTTGAGTTCTTCGGCGGTGGCGCTCATACGCTGGTCGGCATCGGCGCCGTGGGATCGATCTCGTAGCGCTTGATCGCCTCGGCGACCTGCTTGACGTCGATGACGCCGTCGTCGGCGAGTGCCTTCAGCGCCGACACCACGACGTGGTGGCGATCGACCTCAAAGAAGCTGCGCAGGGCCTTGCGGTAGTCGCTGCGTCCGAAGCCGTCGGTGCCGAGCACCCGGAAGATCCGGGAGTGGCCGCCGCGGCCAGAACCGTCGACCCATGCGCGGATCTGGTCCGGATAGGCGCGAATGTAATCGGTCGAGGCGATCACCGGGCCGCTACGTCTGCCGAGCTGCTCGGTCACGAACGGAACAAGCGGTTTCTTCGCCAGCGGGTTCAGCGTGTTCCAGCGCTCGGCCTCGATGCCGTCGCGGCGCAGCTCGGTGAACGAGGTCACGCTCCAGACATCGGCAAGCACATCGAATTCCTGCTCGAGCAGGTCGGCTGCCGCCAGCACCTCGCGCAGGATCGTGCCCGAGCCGAGCAGTTGCACCCGCGGCTTCTTCGCCCGCGGCGAACCGCCGTCGCGCAGCAGGTACATGCCGCGCAGGATGCCGTCCTCGGCACCCTTCGGCATCGCCGGGTGCGTGTAGTTCTCGTTCATCAGGGTCAGGTAGTAGAAGACGTCCTCCTGCTCGGCGACCATGCGCCGTAGACCCTCCTGGATGATCACCGCGACCTCGTACCCGTAGGCGGGGTCGTAGGCGACGACGTTGGGTACGACCGAGAACAGGACGTGGCTGTGGCCATCCTCGTGCTGAAGCCCCTCGCCGTTGAGCGTCGTACGTCCGGCGGTCCCGCCGAGCAGGAACCCGCGAGCGCGGCTGTCGGCGGCGGCCCAGACGAGATCCCCGACACGCTGATAGCCGAACATCGAGTAGTAGATGTAGAACGGAATCATCTGCTCGGCGTGCGCGCTGTATGACGTTGCCGCGGCGATGAACGAGGACATCGAGCCGGCCTCGGTGATGCCCTCCTCGAGGATCTGTCCGGCCTTGTCCTCGCGGTAGTACATGAGCTGCTCGGAGTCCTCGGGCTTGTAGAGCTGGCCGAACGGCGAGTAGACGCCGACTTGGCGGAACATGCCCTCCATCCCGAACGTTCGCGATTCGTCGGGCACGATCGGGACCACGCGCTTGCCGATCTGTTTGTCGCGCAGCAGCGTGGCGAGCACCCGTACGAACGTCATCGTCGTCGAGACCTCGCGTTCGCCGGTGCCGTCGAGCTGCGACTGGAACGCCGCCAGCTCCGGGATTGGCAGCGGCTCGGCCGTCCGGCGGCGTGCCGGGAGGGAGCCGCCGAGCGCGGCACGGCGCTCGTGCAGGTACTGCATCTCCGGCGAATCGGAGGGCGGCTTGTAGTACTCGGCCGCACGTACCTGCTCGTCGGTGAGTGGCAGCTCGAAGCGGTCACGGAAGGCCAG